>MUIA01000357.1 GCA_002084115.1 Oceanospirillales bacterium LUC14_002_19_P2
ACCGGTTGCGGTTGTTTTGCCAAAAGAGGACAGAAGGTAGTCAGAGTACAGCTCAATCAGATCGTGTTTCATACCGGCAATAATGCCGTATTTTCAGTCTTGTGCGTAACTTGAGTTTTTAATCTGGAAGATAGCGAGTGCGGTTTAAATTGTTATCTGACATAGCCTTTATGTGTTTCCTCAATGGCCCAAACTAACCACTAGTTGATGGGAATCTGCTCATGACAGATAACATGCACAGACCGATAATTTCCGAATATTTTTAATCCTTCCCCGCTTGATATCGGCAGAGTACACTCTCCGGTACTTGCCGGAGAAGCCGGTTAAAAATCAGAACATCAGCACAGCCAGGGGAATAATAAGACCATGCGCTACTGGAACAGCTGGGGCACAGATACCACCGAAAAACCCACGATTACTGAAGGCGCCCGCCAGTTTGTCAGGGAAAACCTGGGGGAAGGCCGGATCCTGCCACAGGCGACCTTGGATGAGGTGTGTGCCAAGGTGCCGGCGTCACGCCTGCCAGACCATGAATTGATTTGTAAGGATGTCGAGCATCGTGTCCGTCATGCCCGTGGGCAGTCTTTACCGGACTGGGTGGCTATGAAAAGCGGGGTGTTTGAGCATTTTCCGGATGGTGTCGCTTATCCGGAAACCCCTGAGCAAATCCGCGAATTGATGGATCTGGCTCGTGAGAAGGACTTTGTCATTATCCCTTATGGTGGCGGCACCAGTGTTGCCGGGCATATCAATCCTCCGGCACTGGATAAACCGGTGTTGACGTTAAGCCTTGAGCATATGAACCGTCTGGTCAGTCTGGATACTGAAAGCCAGATTGCCACCTTTGGCCCGGGAACGCCCGGCCCTATGGTGGAGGCACAGCTGGCTCGAAGCGGTTATACGCTGGGGCATTTCCCACAGTCGTTTGAACTCTCCACAATAGGCGGCTGGGTCGCCAGTCGGTCCAGTGGTCAACAGTCACTGCGTTATGGCCGAATCGAGCAACTGTTTGCCGGTGGTCGTCTGGAAACATTCGAAGGCACGCTCGGAATCCCTACCATGCCTGCCTCCTCCGCAGGCCCCGATATTCGCGAAATGGTACTAGGTTCCGAAGGGCGTATGGGGGTGCTTTCCGAAGTGAAAGTGCGGGTAAGCCCGGCGCCAGAAAAAGAAAAGTTCTTTGTCGTTTATTTCCCGAACTGGCGGGATGGTTTCAATTGCACAAAAGCCGCTGTTCAGTCGCGGATTCCGCTCTCAATGCTCCGCTTATCCAATGCCATAGAAACCTTTACACAGTTGAAGCTGGCTGGTCATGAAGACCTCATTGCCATGCTCAAAAAATACCTGCGTTTCCGGAATGTTGATGAAGGCAAATGTATGCTGACGTTTGGTATTACCGGCACCCGTGCCCAATACCGTGCAGCACATCGGCAGATACGGCGACTGGTACGTCACTATAACGGTGTCGGTATGACGATTGGTGATCGCATTGGTCGAATCTGGGAAAAAGGTCGTTTCCGCTTCCCGTATTTGCGTGAAAACCTGTGGCAGGAAGGTTATGCCGTCGACACGCTGGAAACGTCCGTGGACTGGAGTCGTGTGGACAACACCCTGAACGCCATGGAGGATGCACTGCGTGGTGCGCTGGCGGATCAGGGAGAGAACGTGCATGTCTTTACCCACCTGTCGCATTTTTATGCACAGGGTTCCAGCATTTACACCACCTACCTGTTCCGTTGCGGTGAGACTTATGAGGAAACACTGGCCAACTGGCGGAAACTGAAATGTGCAGCTTCCCAGGCAGTCGTCGCCCATGGCGGTACCATAAGTCATCAACATGGTGTGGGTCGTGATCATGCGCCTTATCTTTCAGCCGAAAAGGGCGAGCTGGGAATGGCAGCCATCAGTACCCTGTGCCAACGCTTTGATCCTGAAGGGCGCCTGAATCCGGGAGCATTGTTGGAAGCCTGATTAGTCATTGCAGAATGATCGGATAACGAAGTCTGACAAAAGAGGCAGGCCAAATGAGTGAAGCGAACCGGGGACCGCTGGGGGGATCGCGGGACGAAATACTGGCCGCGCTGCGGACAGCCGATGAATGGGACCTGATTGTGGTAGGCGGCGGTATTACCGGCGCAGGCATTCTGCGTGAAGCGGCCCGCTGCGGTCTGCGTTGCCTGTTGCTCGAACAAAAGGACTTCGCCTGGGGGACGTCGAGCCGTTCCTCCAAGATGGTACATGGCGGTCTGCGCTATATCGCCCAGGGGCAGCTGAAACTCACCCATGATTCGGTGCGAGAGCGAGAAAGACTGCTGAATGAAGCTCCGGGGCTGGTAGAGCGCAGTGAGTTCACCATGACCCATTATAAGGGGGGCTTTCCCGGCCCTCTGGCCTTTTCAGCGGTGATGAATGTTTACGGTGCATTGGCAGGAAAACGCAGTCATCGTTTTTATGCAGCCGACAAACTGAGTACTCAAATTACACCTGGCATTCGTGAAGAAGGGCTCAAAGGCGGAACCTGCTTTAATGATGCGATTGTCGATGACGCCCGACTGGTACTTCGCGTGTTGTATGAAGCTCTCCACAACACCAGCGCCGAGGCCCTGAATTATTGCCGTGTCGAATCGCTTCTTAAGCAGGAGGGGCGAGTTACTGGCGTTAATGCTGTGGATGAGCTGACCGGTGAAACCTTTGCTTTAAAAGCGCGTGTGGTGGTTAATGCGACGGGTGTCTGGACCGATACACTGCGCAAAGAGGTTGGACAGTCGGCTGTTGTGCGTCCATTGCGTGGCAGTCATCTGGTCGTCCCTTCATGGCGCCTGCCTGTCGCCCAGGTCTGTTGTTTCATGCATCCTGCAGATAAACGACCAGTGTTTATTTTCCCGTGGGAAGGGCACACGGTGATCGGTACCACAGACCTGGATTATCCGGAATCGCTGGATGAAGAACCGGGAATCAGCGAGGAAGAAATCAACTACCTGCTGGACGCGACTAACCATCAGTTTCCTGGTGCGGTGATTGCCAGGGATGATGTGATTTCCACCTGGACAGGCGTTCGCCCTGTGATCAGCAGTGGCAAGGATGTGGATCCCTCGAAAGAAAAGCGTGAGCATGCCATCTGGGATGATCAGGGATTAATTACCGTCTGTGGTGGCAAACTGACGACATTCCGCCTTTTTGCGCTTGAAGTTATGGCCAGTATTCGCCGCTATATCTCCGGGGCTGATGGTTTCAGTTCACAGGCGCCCATTTTCTCCTCATCAGACACGACACAAACAACTTCGAAGCTAAAGCGTGATTCAGAAAACGTTCTTCGTCGTCTGGAGGGGCGCTTTGGTTTTGCGACGGACAATGTGGTTACTGACATACAAGACACGGAATGGATACCCGTTGCCAATACCGACTGTCTATGGGGAGAGCTGCGTTGGGCTGCCCGGCATGAACAGGTGGTTCATCTGGATGATTTGCTGTTACGCCGGACACGTGTTGGCAATCTGCTGGAAAACGGCGGTCAGGGGGAGTTGCGACGTATCCGCGCCATCATGCAGGAAGAAGCGGGTTGGGACGCCGAACGATGGATTCAGGAAGTTGGGCGTTACCAGGCGCTGTGGCGTAGGGCGTACTCCATCGCCTCATAACCCATTGCTGTTTTTGTTGTTGATAGCATGAACAAAGAATAACAGAGCAGGTCGCGGTTGCAGGCCTGCCGCAGGAGTAACCGGATGTCGCAGGAAAAGTACTTGCTGGCTATCGATAACGGTACCCAGAGTGTACGGGGCTTGTTGTTTGACCTGCAGGGGGAGCTGGTAGGCAAATCACGGGTTGAACTGAATCCTTATTTTTCACCGAATCCGGGATGGGCGGAGCAGGATCCGGATTATTACTGGCAAGCTGTGGGTCGTGCCTGTCGGGAACTCTGGCGAGAGACCGAGATTTCGGCAAGTGCTGTCAGTGGTGTGTCAGTAACGACACAGCGTGGCACTGTCGTCTGTGTCGATAAACAGGGAAAAGCGTTGCGCCCGGCTATTCTCTGGCTGGATCAGCGACGTGCTGACACCAAAGAGGCTATAGGGGGCGGCTGGGACTTGATTGCCGCTGTGACCGGCCTTCGGGAAACACTGGATTATTTTCGCAGCAAATGCCAGGCGCGCTGGCTGGCGCAGAATCAGCCTGATCTCTGGAAAAGTACCCATAAATTTCTGCTGCTGTCTGGCTGGCATACTTGGAAACTGACGGGGGAATTCAAGGATTCCACCGGATGTCAGGTAGGGTATATCCCGTTTGATTACAAACGCCAGCAGTGGGCTAAATCATTTGACTGGAAGTGGCGCTGTACAGGTATTCGTCGGGCGCAGCTGCCGGAGTTGGTCAAGCCAGGGGAATTGCTCGGACATGTGACGAAAGCTGCCTCCGAATTCACAGGTATTCCCGAAGGTTTGCCCGTCATTGCGGCAGCGGCAGACAAAGCCTGTGAAGTGATTGGCTCCGGATGCGCGGATGCCGGAACAGGCTGTCTCAGTTATGGAACGACGGCTACCATCAATACGGTCAACTACAAATATGTGGTGCTTTTACAGGTTGGCGGATGAAAAGTGAGGGATTGCAACAGAAATAGCCTTTAGAAGACGATTGATTTGTATAGATCAAAACTTCTGAAGGATCAGACATGTCGGCAACCCCATC
>MUIA01000208.1 GCA_002084115.1 Oceanospirillales bacterium LUC14_002_19_P2
TCTTGTGAAGATGAGGTCATGGCAAGTTCCGGTTTGCTGTTTCCGAAGCATTTTTTTGTCAAGCCAATCGTACCAACAGATTGGACGGAACTTGCCTTTATTTATGAAATATCCGGGCTAAGTATGCCCGTCAAAGGTAGCGGGTCATAACCCGCTACCGATAGCCATTAGTACAGTATCCGTTTAGACTTTCCCTGTCTGATTCACTCTAATCACCCCTGAAATTCGCACATTCCTTTATCAATAGTCCAGTGGTAGACTCCATTTAGTTAGCCACCCTAACCATTTATCACAATGCATCTTTCTCAATCCTTTGATTACATAGAACGCTACCTGGCCAAACTCTGGCGCAGCGATGAAGTGGGCAGACAGTTCGAACATGTCACATTCAATGAGTACGACTACCTGAAAGCCGTACAGCACCTTGGTCAGCCTCGATTATCTGACCTTGCCGCTGAAATGCGGGTTCAGAAGTCATCCACCAGCACGATGGTCGCCAAGCTGGAACGCCGTGATTTACTGAAAAGGGCGCCCTGCCCGGATGACAGGCGGTCAACGCGCGTTAGCCTCACACGCCAGGGGGAAGCACTTATGGCGCTGGAGGACAAACTGTTCGGTGATATGACTCGCAAAATCTGCTCAGCCATGAGCGAGGAAGAATACCAGATACTGGAAACCTTGCTGGACAAAGCCTGTCGCTGCCTGCAAGACAATACACGGGAGAAATCGACACCAGATTAAAGGAAAACGGCCGACATATTCAGACCATGACTCACCTTATAATTAGTTAGCCTAACAAAATATGGAACCAACACAGATAAATACCCCTTCTTCAGATTTGGGGACACAACCCATTCTTCGGCTGTTCTGGCGATACGCCATCCCGGCCGTTGCCGCGATGATCGTTAACGGCATTTATGTCCTGATTGATGGCATATTCATCGGCCGGGTTGTCGGTGCAGAAGGTCTTGCTGCCCTGAATTTTGCCTGGCCGGTTGCCGGCATCATTATCGGTGTCGGCATTATGATCGGCATGGGTACCGGCACTTGGATGTCCATCAGCCGGGGACAAAACGACCATCGCAAACCACGTCTTTATATTGGTAACGCTCTGCTGTTGCTGGTTGTCTTTGGCCTCCTGTTTCCACTGGTATTCCTGCCGCTGGAAAACCAGATGCTGACATTGCTTGGCGCTAAGGGTCATGCGTATGAACTGGCCGGGGATTAGCTGACTATCCTCATCACCGGCAGTATCGCAGCACTGGCAGGCGCCGCATTACCCTTGATGATCCGGAATGATGAACGACCACACCTGACCACGATCATCATGGCAACCGGCGCTGTCCTGAACATTGTGCTGGACTGGCTCTTTATTGTGGTCATGGGGCTCGAAGCTGCTGGCGCCGCCATAGCCACCGTTATGGCTCAGGCGGCGGTCGGACTATGGGGTATTGCCTACTTCCTCAGCCGCAAGGCGAATACCCGTATCGCCCTCACTGACATCTGTTTTTCCTGGGCTTATACCGTCAGAACATTGAGCGCGGGACTACCGAGCCTGTTCATGTTTTTCTACTACGGCTTTGTACTGGCCATCCATAACCGACTACTGATGGATTACGGTGGCGTGCTGGCAGTCGGCGCATTCACCATCGTTGGCTA
Organism: Oceanospirillales bacterium LUC14_002_19_P2; assembly: GCA_002084115.1. Taxonomy (GTDB): domain Bacteria; phylum Pseudomonadota; class Gammaproteobacteria; order Pseudomonadales; family Endozoicomonadaceae; genus Kistimonas. The sequence continues at coordinate 1,660 of MUIA01000208.1, forward strand.
TGTGCAGGGTGTCTACTACATGTTCTCTGAAGGTGTAGCGACAGGTATTCAGCCACTGGTCAGCTATAACCATGGCGCCGGCAGTCGCCAGCGATTGCTCACTACGCTGCGGATCGGTTTGGGCACCGTTCTCAGCATAGGCATTGGCAGCGTACTGTTAATCAACCTGTTTCCGGAAGCGATTGCCTTCATCTTTAATAAGGACGATATCACACTGCAACAGATGACCGTGACGGCACTTCACCTGCATTTGTTTTCCATGTTCCTTGATGGCTTCATTGTATTAACCGCCGCCTGGTTCCAGTCCATGGCCAAATCCCGCGTTGCCAGCTGGATCACGGCAGGCAATATGCTGGTTCAGATCCCCCTGTTGATAGCCCTGCCGCCCCTGTTTGGCATCACCGGTGTGTTAATCACCCTGCCGGTATCCAATGTCATTCTTGCCATTCCGGTTGCATGGATACTGTGGATGGATCTCCGGGCATTGAAGAACCCACAACCCAACCCGATCTCAGTACAGACCGCAACCTGACCCCAAACACAGGGCGGATGGATAATCCCCGCCCTGCTTTCCAGTAACCCCTCTTAAAAACACGTCACTTGCCAGAGCCATATGCTTGCACACATACTGAAAGCCAGCATCACAATGGAGGAGGAACTGCATGGGCGTGATTCTTGAATTTCCGCATCCAGACAAAGCCAGGGAAGATGATGTTGTTGACAGTTTTATCCGGAAAGTCGGCGAAAAAATTGGCCTCTCGGAAGAAGAGATTGCCGCTGTAACCAGCAGTTACCGTTCTGTCCATCCCTCACTGACTGAGAAGTTCGAATCACCGATGGAGATACCTGCGGATGTGAATCTGGATGAGCGCCAGATTGGTATTATCAATGAAGCATTGAAAGAGCATATGTCTGACCTGTTTGCCTTCTCTGCCAGCATTATCATCGGCCTGTTGGCCCGGGAACAAGTCAATAACCGACTATCATAAGACGCTATCGGACAGTGAAACGTGGAAACCAGCCGGAGAGTTCGTCCCATAAACGACGGGTAACGGATGAAGGCAAAACCGGATGAGCCAGTGTGTCATTGAAGCATTGCTGATCTCGACAACGCTGGACAACAAAATCAGTGACACCGGCTTCCGATAACCGCTTCGCCAGCTGCAGCAATCGCTCTGGCGACAAGAGACTCCAGTTCACGGTCGTTCTGACCTCAAAATTAACACCCCGCTCCTGAAGTATCTTGAGGCTACGCCAGGCTTTGTCACCTGCCGTTGCCCCCGTAATCAGGGGGTAATCCTCCGGCAACCCCTTGATATCAAGACCCACCCAATCCAGCCAGGGAATTAAGGATTCCAATCGGGATGGCGACTGCCCTGCCGTATGCAGCCCGACCTTGAAACCTTGTTGCTTAACGGTTTGAACGGCGGGCAACAAAGCTTTCTGGAGTATCGGCTCACCACCGCTGAATACGACGGCATCCAGCAACCCGGATCGGCGTGCCAACAATACCAGCACATCCTCCCATTGCGGGTCATTGACGTCCGGCGCAATACTCATCAATGCCGGGTTATGGCAATACTGACAGCGCAGATTACAGCCACGGATAAAAACGACAGCAGACAAGCTATCGGGGTAATCCACTGTCGACAGCGGTGTAATACCGGCTATGTTCACCCGATACTCCGATCGCAACGCCTTTCCCGTGACAGTCTTCATCATTCGCTACGATTTTCCCGAAAGTGCAGACGGTCCTGCTGATCCTGTTGTTTGCCGGGATTAAACGCTGAGACTGGTCGGTGATAGCCCATAACCCGGGTCCAGATTTCACAGCGTTGACGCTCATGTTCTTCCAGTTTCACAGGTTCATTCGTTTTCATGCTTTCTTTCCTACTATTGGTCGTCTGTACCCGTCTAATCGGCTTAACTCACGAGCTGTAACTTTGCCTGTTTTGCCACAAGTCGCTCTTCATCACAGCGTGGGCAAAACTCGTGTTCCCCCGCCAGGTAACCATGGGTTGGGCAAATGGAAAATGTCGGTGTCACCGTGATATAGGGCAGCCTGAAATGTGTCAGTGTTCGACGTACCAGCTTCTTGCAGGCAGCAACAGAAGAGACCTGTTCTCCCATATACAGGTGCAACACTGTACCACCGGTATATTTGCATTGCAGGGCGTCCTGCATCTCCAGTGCATGGAACGGATCATCGGTATACCCCACCGGCAATTGCGATGAGTTCGTGTAATAGGGTCGTTCGATCGTTCCCGCCTGAAGAATATCCGGATAACGTTTTCGATCCTCCCTGGCAAAGCGATAAGTCGTCCCTTCCGCAGGCGTTGCCTCAAGATTGTAGAGGTGGCCGGTTTCTTCCTGAAAACCCTTCATCTGCGCACGGATATGGTCCAAGTATGCCTGCGCAAACGCCTGTCCTTCGGCTGTCGTAAGATCATGGGCATCATCCGAATAGTTCCGGATCATCTCGTTGATGCCATTAACCCCGATCGTGGCAAAATGGTTGCGCAATGTGCCAAGGTAACGCTTGGTATACGGGAAGAGACCGCTATTCATATAGTGCTGGATGACTTTCCGCTTCACTTCCAGACTGTCTTTTGCCAAACGCATCAGTTCATCTGTACGACGATACAAGTCTTCCCGATTCCCTTTTGCCAAATAGCCCAACCTGGCGCAATTAAGCGTAACAACACCAATGGAACCGGTCTGTTCTGCCGAACCGAACAGGCCATTACCTCGCTTAAGCAACTCCCGCAAATCCAGCTGCAACCGGCAGCACATGGATCGCACCATATTTGGCGTCAGTTCGGAATTCAGAAAATTCTGGAAATAAGGCAGCCCGTATTTTGCTGTCATACCGAACAACAGATCAGCATTCTCGCAATCCCAGTCAAAATCCGGCGTGATGTTGTAGGTAGGGATAGGAAACGTGAAAACCCGCCCCATCGCATCCCCAGCCATCATTACCTCGATATAGGCGCGGTTGATCATGGCCATTTCAGGCTGGAGTTCACCATAGCTGAATGGCATCTCTTCACCGGCAATGACGGGGATCTGTTCTTTAATATCATCCGGACAAACCCAGTCAAACGTCACATTGGTAAACGGCGTCTGGGTGCCCCAGCGAGAGGGTACGTTCAGGTTATAAATAAACTCCTGAATACACTGTTTCACATCTTCATAGGCAAGATTATCTTTGCGGACAAACGGCGCAAGATAGGTATCAAAGGAGCTGAAAGCCTGGGCGCCTGCCCACTCGTTTTGCAGGGTACCCAGGAAATTCACCATCTGACCGACGGCACTGGGCAGGTGTTTGGGCGGCGCAGATTCTATCTTGCCGGGTACTCCATTGAACCCTTCATGCAGCAACGTTCTCAGCGACCAGCCGGCGCAGTAACCGGATAACATATCCAGATCATGGATGTGAAGATCGCCCTGTCGATGCGCTTCACCAATCGCAGCATCATAAACATGGTTCAACCAGTAATTGGCCGTGACCTTACCGGAAAGATTCAGAATCATACCCCCCAGCGAATACCCCTGGTTGGCATTGGCGCGTACCCGCCAGTCCAGTTTCTCCAGATATTCGTCCACGGAGGCTTCCACATCCAGAAGGGTTTTCCGGGTATCCCGCAGATTCTTGTGACGTTCCCGGTAAAGAATGTAAGCCTTGGCAGTATCAAAGTAGCCACTGGCTGCCAGGCACTGCTCAACCATGTCCTGGATCTGTTCAACGTCAGCTGCCTTGTTGCCCCAGAAACGGTAACTGACCAACCGTAAGACTTTCTCTGTTAATACCCGGGCTTCATCCTGATCATATTCATCCGTTACCTGGCCCACATGGAAGATAGCACGAAACACCTTCTCATTATCAAACGACATACGCTGCCCATCGCGCTTGATAATCATGGCCGGAATTTCACAATTACTGTCAGACGTTGCCAGAACCATTTCACTTCACTTATATATTGTTATTACTTGTTAGAAAAAGCACTATATGTTGTGCCTAAGGTTCGCAGTTTATACGATCGACAAGGGGATATTTTGATGAAAATCAACGCTCAGCGAGCTGGATCAGACACCATGAAAAACCATGGCATCTGCTGGGAAAAAGTTTTTATAAGACAGTAGTTTTAGAAAGGTTAAGGTTCAGGGTGTTTATAAACCAGATGACTTGGCGTCATCCCATAGCGCGTCCAGCTCTTCAAGAGAGCAATCCTGTAAGCTTTTATCCTGCTCCTGAAGGCGTTGTTCTATATACGAAAATCGACGCCTGAATTTGTGGTTACAGCCCAATAGGGATTGCTCGGCATCCGCCCCAACATGCCGCGCCAGGTTGACGCAGCTGAACAGCAAGTCACCAGTTTCATCACGTACAGACGCACTACTATTGCTGCGCCAGGCCTGCTCAAGCTCATCAATTTCTTCACGCAGCTTGTCAAACACCGGGCCGGCATCAGACCAGTCAAATCCCTGACCCGCCGCCTTGGCCTGAATGGCCTGTGCACTTTTCAGGGCCGGAAGTGATGCAGGCAAATCATCCAGCAAACCCGATGGTTTCTTGCCGGATGATGCCTGCTTTTCAGCCTGCTTGATTTCCTGCCAGCGTCGTTTGACATCCGCTTCGTCGACCAACTCAGCATCTGATCGGCTTGAAGCCAGAGTACCGTCAGGAAACACATGCGGATGGCGACGAATCAGTTTTTCAACCAAACCGTTGAGAACCGAAGAAAAATCAAACAACGATCGCTCTTCAGCCATCCTGGCGTGATAGACCACCTGAAACAACAAGTCCCCCAGCTCTTCTTCAAGATGGGGATAATCTTCACTGGCAATCGCATCCGCCACCTCGTGGGCTTCTTCCAAGGTATAGGGTGCAATACTGGCGAAATTCTGCCGGATATCCCAGGGACAGCCCGTCTCCGGATCACGGAGCCGGGCCATCAGGTTCAGAAGATCTTCCAGGGTGTACTGGGCCATTTATCGTCCTTTGCGGTGCCTGCGTGCCTCAATGACATTGGACAGCTGACTGATTTTGGCCAATATACGACCAAGGTCATCCAGCGTCGCAATCTCGATGGTCAACAGCATAGTGGCAATATTGTCTTCCTTCGACGTATGCGTATTCAGATCAAGTACGTTGACCTTCTCATTGGCCAGTACCACCGTAACATCCCTCAGCAAACCCGAGCGATCATAAGCCACAATCTGAATTTCAACCGGATAGGTCTGTTCCTTGCCGCCGCCCCAGTTCACCTCAATCACTCGATCAGGTTCCTGTTCCTGCAGCTGCAGTGCATTGGCGCAGTCCGAGCGATGAATGGTGACACCACGACCAATTGTGATGTAACCAATAATCGGGTCACCCGGCAGTGGATGACAGCAGCCCGCCATCTGCGTCAGCAGGTTGCCAACACCGTGGATGGTTATATCACCTTCATTACGCGAAGCCTTCGGCCGGGTCCGCAACTCAAAGACGGATTCTTCTTCCGGCTCTACCTGACGCTGTGCTGCGTTAACCACCTGCATAGTGCGTACATCACCAGCGCCGCACGCCGCAAACAGGTCATCCTCAGCGTGGAAATTCATGGCTTCTGCCAGCGCACGGAAGTCTACACCTTTAATATCCAGACGCTTGAGCTCGGCCTCAATAAAGTGACGGCCCGCTTCAATGTTGGAATCCCGGTTCTGCTTACGGAACCAGTTGACGATCTTGGCGCGGGCACGACTGGTCTTGACGTAACCCAGATTCTGGTTGAGCCAGTCACGACTCGGCACCGCATTGGACGCCGTCAGGATTTCCACCTGATCACCGGTTTGCAGGGTGTAATTCAGGGGAACAATCCGGCCACCTACCTTGGCGCCGCGGCAGCGGTTACCCACTTCGGTGTGAACACGATAGGCAAAGTCAACGGGCGTTGCACCCACCGGCAAGTCGACTACATGGCCATCCTTGGTGAAGACATAGACCCGGTCCGGCTCAACATCCAGTTTCCACTGGTCTGCCAGACCTTCTACACCATCACCAATCTCTTCCTGCCATTCGAGCACCTGACGCAGCCAGTTGAGTTTTTCCTCATAACTGTCAACACCACTCTTGGTATCGGTGCCCTTGTATTTCCAGTGCGCACAGACACCCAGCTCCGCTTCATCATGCATGGCATGGGTACGAATCTGGACTTCCAGCGTCTTGCCAGCCGGCCCTATAACTGCAGTATGCAGGGACTGGTAACCATTTTCCTTGGGAGTGGCAATGTAATCATCGAATTCTTTGGGGATATGGTTCCAGATGGAGTGCACAACACCCAGCGCGGCGTAACAGTCACGCACCTCATGCACCAGGATACGCAGGGCACGGATATCATAGAGATCCCGGAATTCCAGCCCTTTACGGCGCATCTTCCGCCAGATGCTGTAGATATGCTTGACCCGGCCGTTGACATCCGCCTCGATACCGCTGGCTTTCAGCTCGCTTTGCAGGTGTTCAATGGCGTCATGGATATACTGCTCACGATCCAGCCGCTTTTCGTCCAGCAGCTTGGCGATTTTCTTGTAGTCCTGGGGCTTGAGATAACGGAATGCGAGGTCTTCCAGCTCCCACTTGATGTAACCGATTCCCAGGCGGTGTGCCAGTGGCGCATAAATCTCGAAGACTTCCCGGGCCACCCGCTGACGCCGCTCCCGGTCGGCATTCTTGACCGCTCGAATTGCGCAGGTCCGCTCCGCCAACTTGATCAGGGCAACGCGGACATCATCCACGATGGAGACCAGCATCTTCCGGACCTTTTCCAGCTGATCCTGCTGCTGCCCCAACACTTGGGCCCGGGCCGGGTTCTGGATTGCGCTGATGACCGCCATACCCAGAACGCCCTTGATTAAACGGGCAACTTCACTCCCGAAACGCTCACGGACATCACTGAGCGCCAGCTTGTGCTCCCGCACCGAGCGGTACAGCAGCGCAGCGATCAGAGAAGTCTGGTCCAGTTTCAGTTCGGCAAGGATATCCGTCATCTCCATGCCGATCTTCAGCGTGCTGCTGCCGCTCATCTGCGACCAGCTACTGGGTTTTCCGGGATTAGCCTCTGCCCCCGCCGCCATATCACAGGCCGCCAGCAGCATCTGCTCGTCCGTAAGATTCACATCACGCTTCAGCCGTCCGAGCCATGACTGAAGATCGACACTTCCATCGGAACCCACCGGGTGATCTTCTCGGACCTTAACCATCTACTTGTCATCTCACTTTTTATTAACAGAGGTTGCCTACCGGCAACCACACAACATCGTATTCTTCAGCATCACTGTGGATGCCATTAATCCCTCAGGAACAGGGCCATGGTCTCCACATGCACCGTCTGGGGGAACATATCCATGACCGATAACCGGGCCAGACGATAGCCATACTGTTTCAAAATACCGGCATCCCGCGCCAGGGTGGCCGGATTACAGGACACATACATCACACGCCCTGGCCGCCGATCCACCAGCCTTTCCAGCACCTCCCGGGCACCAGTTCTGGGCGGATCCAGCAGGCAGGCGTCATAATCCGTCTGACTCCAGGTCTGGTGGGTGATGTCTTCACTCAGGTCTGCCCGGCTGAATACCGCATTATCCATACCATTGAGGCGCGCATTGTCACGCGCCTTGTCGACCAGCGACTCCACACCCTCAACACCAACCACCTGACCCGCCTTGCGCGCCAGCGGCAGGGTAAAATTACCCAGTCCACAGAAAAGATCCAGTACGGTGTCTGTCGGGGATAGCGCCAGCCAGTCAACCGCCTGATTGACCATCTGACGGTTAATAAACGGGTTAACCTGTATAAAATCTACCGGCAAAAAACGGAGTTTTAAAGTAAATTCCGGTAACCGATAGGTTAGTGATTCTTGCCCGTCCGGTGCATGTGCGCACACCAGCGGCTGCGGTTCGTTGGGTTGAAACCAGAGGTTGGCATGGTATTCATTGGCAAACACCTGCCATCTCGCCTGGTCCTGAGCGGAAAGCGGATGAATGTGGCGCAGTAAAATCCCCTGGCAATCATCACCGGCCGCCAGCTCAATATGGGAAATAGCCCGGGGATCAGTGGCGGCTTTCAACGTTGCCTCAAGGGCAGGCAGCATGGCCTCAAGCTCAGGCGCCAGTACAGAGCAGGTATCAACAGGAATGATGGTATTGCTGGACGCAGCCCGAAAACCCATCAACAGTTTCCGGTTTACCCACCTCACGGCAAGCCGGGCGCGGTGACGATACCCCCAGACAGGGCTCTTCAGCGGTTCAGCCAGAACATCAGGCTCAAGACCCGCAGAGCGTTTCAGCTGCCCGAGCACCACATCGGTATGAGCGGCCAGCTGACCGTCATGTGCAAGGTGCTGCAAGCTGCATCCACCACACACGCCATACCTGGGACATCCCGGTTCCTGGCGTTGAGGGGATGGTACGAGAATACGATCAAGCTCTGCTTCCCACAGGGAAGCCTTTTGTTTGACCACCCGGGCGGTCACGGTATCACCCGGTACTGCTTGGTTAACAAATACAGCTCTCCCCTTATACCTGCCGACACCGCGGCCATCGTGAGTCAGGGAGTCAATCGATAGATCAAAGGGAGCAGTCGCTCGCGCGTGACGCGTGCGGGGTTGCATTGGCAGGATTCCTGTCAGTAAAACGAGGGCCTATTGTACGCCTGCTGACAGGAACCGCCAGCGCATTTACGGGGAACATACACCGGTCATATCTGTATACACACCCGTCGAAAGATAACGATCGCCCCGGTCGCAGATAATGGCAACAATAGTCGCACCAGATACCTCGCGATCCACCTTCAATGCCGCCGCTACAGCACCGCCGAATGATACACCGCAGAAAATACCTTCTTCTCTGGCCAGTCGACGCATGGTCTCTTCTGCCTCTTCCTGGCCAATATCCATGACCTGATCCACTTGAGCAGCATTGAAGATGCCCGGGCGGTAAGCCTCAGGCCAACGTCGTATACCAGGGATTGAGGCATTCTCCGCTGGCTGCAAGCCTATGATCTGAATATCAGCATTCATCTCCTTGAGATAGGCAGACGTTCCCATGATAGTACCGGTAGTCCCCATTGAGCTGATGAAATGGGTGATTTCTCCATCCGTCTGTCGCCAGAGCTCCGGCCCAGTTCCCCGATAGTGGGCAAGTGGGTTGTCAGCATTATTGAACTGATCCAACACCCGCCCACGGCCTTCATGTTGCATTTTCAACGCGAGATCACGCGCACCTTCCATGCCTTCCTGCTTCGACACTTCAATCATTTCAGCCCCGTAGGCCGTCATAGCGGCCTTACGTTCTTCACTCATATGGTCAGGCATGATCAGTACCATCCGGTAGCCTTTCATCGCTGCCGCCATCGCGAGCGCTATGCCCGTATTACCACTGGTGGCCTCAATTAGCGTATCTCCAGGCCGGATATCGCCACGGCGCTCAGCCTCCTGAATCATGGACAGTGCAGGACGATCCTTTACAGAACCCGCCGGATTATTACCTTCCAGTTTGACCAGCACCGTATTACGCCCTGACACGGGCAAACGCTGCAATCTTATCAGTGGCGTCTCACCTACCAGGTCTTCAATTGTTGGATAGTCCATACCCGTTTGCTTCACTCTCATCCCAAGGTCATGACAGCATCCAGTGATATTCCGGCACCGGTGCCATATTCTTCGCCAGCGAATCCGCTACCAGACCAGCCAAGCCGGTCAGTATAACAATGCAGACGATGTTGAGATAAATACCCGCCCGCATCATCTCCCGCTGCTTGATATGCCCCGAACTGAACACAATCGCATTAGGCGGCGTTGCAACTGGTAGCATGAAAGCACAGGATGCGGCGATGGCAATCAATACCGACAGAATCAAGGGGGAGATCCTTAAGGCTTCCGCAATGGTCGCAAACACCGGCACCAGCAAGGCAGCACTGGCGGTATTGCTGGCAAACTCAGTAAGAAACACGACAAAAACCGCTACGGTGAGCAACGTCACCAGCAGCCCCGCCTGCTCCAGAAAACCACCAATTTCATGGGCCAGGAAAATACTGGTACCGGTCGCCTTCAGGACATTACTCAAGCAGATGCCACCACCAAAGAGAATCAATACGCCCCATTCGGTGGATTTATCAATATCTGGCCCTTTTCCAGGTTGGCGGATCATTTCAGAGCCTCCTGTCTTATTTTCACTCAAGTTACGCAGTAACGAATAACCTTAGCTGCTCGAATGATGCCCGCAGAGCGGTCATGTAAATCTTCGCCCTGAGCTGAAAATGATTGACCTTCAGTTTCAGGGAGAGGGTTTCC
>MUIA01000361.1 GCA_002084115.1 Oceanospirillales bacterium LUC14_002_19_P2
CACCGATTCTGGAAAACCGGAAAAAGTGTTCAAGACTTACCAGAATCAGTGTTCAAGACTTACCAGAATGGGTGTTCAAGAGTTACCAGAATCGGTGTTCAAGTTGTGCCAGAATACGCAGTTTCAAGGCACTGGCCAATACGGCTGAAGTTATCGCCGAGATGCCTTCTGTCACCGTGCAACTTGAAGGTTATGACATTCTTTTTCAGACCGAAAAAATGAGGACAGCATCATGGTTAAACAAATAAGTACGCTTTAAGAGTATGAGGTCAGAGGGTTACATCTAACTGACCTCCATATTACTCCCCCTACTCCTGATATAATCCTTCTATACTGTTCTCATAATCATTCACAGGACAGTGGAGCTGGAAAGCATGGAACTGCTGAATCATGAGTATGCCTCTGCATTATCAACCATATTGCAGGTCATTGCTTCTCTTCTTATTTTGGCGTTGGGAGCTGGAATCGTTGCCATTGCCATTGCTTATTTCATAGACAAGAATCAGACAGAACATACGATTCGAAGAAACTATCCTGTACTGGGTCGTTTCCGTTACCTGTTTGAACATCTGGGCGAATTCTTCCGACAATATTTCTTTGCAGGTGACCGGGAAGAAATGCCCTTTAATCGCGCTCAACGCGCCTGGGTTTATCGCGCAGCCAAAAATATCGACCGAACCGTTGCCTTCGGTTCCACCAAAGCCATACGGGAACCCGGCAGCGTTATGTTCCTGAACAACCCTTTTCCGCCCCTGACCCAGGAGGCTCACGAAGCGTCTGTCGTGCTGATTGGCCCAAACTGCCGTAAGCCTTATCGCCCCAAATCCCTGTTCAATATTTCCGGCATGAGTTTTGGCGCCCTGTCTGCCCCGGCGGTTACCGCCTTATCGCTCGGCGCCAAGCAGTCCCATTGCTGGTTAAATACCGGTGAAGGCGGGCTTTCACCGTATCACCTGGAAGGTAATTGTGATCTGGTCTTTCAAATCGGCACCGCTAAATACGGTGTCCGTGATGAACAGGGCAAACTGGATGATGAGCGCTTAAGCGAGATTGCTTCACACGCACGGGTCAGAATGTTTGAAATTAAACTTAGCCAAGGCGCCAAACCGGGAAAAGGCGGTATTCTGCCAGGGAATAAAGTTTCGGAAGAGATTGCCGCGATTCGTCTGATTCCTGCCGGCCAGGACTCCATCAGCCCCAACCGCCATCCAGAAGTTCATTCATGTACAGAACTGCTGGATATGATTCACCATGTCCGCTCTATTACCGGCAAACCCGTCGGTATCAAGTTTGCGTTAGGCGATACCCAGTGGCTCAAAATATTATGCAAGACCATTCATCAACGCGGTATTGAATCAGCCCCTGACTTCATAACCATCGACAGTGCCGATGGCGGCACTGGAGCTGCCCCCATGGCCCTGATGGACGATGTCGGCTTACCACTGCGAGAAAGCCTGCCTGAAGTGACCAATACCCTGATACAGCACGGTTTACGAGAACGCATAAGGGTTATCGCCTCTGGCAAGCTGATCAACCCGTCGGATATCGCCTGGGCGCTGTGCATGGGTGCGGATTTCGTGGTATCAGCCCGCGGCTTCATGATGGCACTGGGATGCATACAGGCCATGCAGTGCAACAGCAATAGCTGCCCGACGGGTATTACCACCCATGACCCAAAACTGCAACGCGGCCTGGTACCCGAAGACAAAGCCACCCGTGTCGCCTATTACCACAACAACCTGATGCATGATGTAGAGCTGATTGCCAATGCCTGCGGCGTCAGGGAACCCCGCCAGCTCAAACGGCACCATGCCCGACAAGTGACTGTCAACGGACAATCCATCAGCTTGGCGGAACTGCACCCATACCCTGAAAGAAGTACTTCCCACCCATTATGATTCTCTGGCTTTGCCCGCTATAGTGGCGACTTTTAACTGGCGGGCAAGGCACCATGGAAACCACCACCATTCCCCACAGGATCTGTGACATCGACTGGCAGAATTGGCAAGCAGCCGATCCTGCTACCCTGCTGTTTGTCATTCAGGAAGGACGGATCCTGCTGATTCGAAAAAAGCGGGGGCTGGGTGCCGGCAAGATCAATGGCCCGGGCGGCAAGCTGGAAGCTGGAGAAACCATTGAAGCCTGCGCTATTCGGGAATTACAGGAAGAGCTGTGTATCACACCAAAGAACATCCGCTACCACGGCGATAACTGCTTTCAGTTCATCGATGGTTATTCCATACACGTGCATGTTTTCACAGCAACCGACTATGACGGCGTCATCACAGAAACCGAAGAAGCCGAACCCTTATGGGCAGACCTGGATGCCATCCCCTACGACGAAATGTGGGAAGACGACCAGTACTGGATACCCGTGATGCTCTCAAACCAGTCATTCACAGGCCGCTATATTTTTGATGGTGACCGGATGATGGATATGGAACTTGTACTTCACAGCGATAACGCAAAAAACTGATATTTTTTATCGTCCGGACTTGAAAGCGTTTGGTGTGCCCTCATATAGAGTAACAGCGGTTGCTCAAGAGAGAATCGCTGTTAAATAGCCTGTCCTAAAAGGAAGGCGACAATTGTCAAGTATTGCTCATAATGAGGATATCACCATGCGTACCCTGGATTTTGACCTGTCTCCCCTCTACCGCTCCGCCATTGGCTTCGACCGTATTGCCAGCCTGCTGGAAAACCTGAATACCTCCGGCAACCAGAACGGCTATCCTCCCTACAACATCGAACTGCTGGGCGAGAATGATTACCGTATTACCATGGCTGTTGCCGGATTCACAGACGATGAACTGGACATCGAAAGCCGGGAAAATGTTCTGCTGGTCAAAGGCAAGAAAGAAAGTGAAAAGCCTGACAGCAAGTACCTCTACCAAGGCATCGCCGAGCGTAATTTTGAACGCCGTTTCCAACTGGCCGACCATGTCAGAGTCACCGGCGCTAACCTTGAAAACGGTTTGTTGCACATTGATCTCGTGCGTGAGATTCCGGAAGCCATGAAGCCTCGCAAGATTAAGATCGGGCAGGCTCCAATGCTGGAAAGCGACGTCGCCTGACAGCAATAACGGACATGGGAAGAGAGCCCTCTTCCCATGTAAAAGTACACAGTTAATGAATTAATGAGGAGAGCGCTCTAACTCATTCACCAGTATAAAACGGCAGTCGTTGAAAAAAGACTCGTGAATTTGTACATCCTCGCCCTCAAGCTTGCCCTGTTTCAACCGTTTGATACATTGCCCGCGAATGGTAAAGTTTTCCCACGTGCTGCTCATCCGGTAATCCGGTAAATCCCAGGCTGTGATTTTTGCTTCGACGGCAGGGCTTGCCGCTATCAGAATCTTTTGGCCTGCATGCTGATTAAAGAACGGCGCCGGACAATGCCCCGACCGACCATAGGTTTCTGCAAACTTGTCTGCCGCCTGGTGACTCAATAAGTGAACCGTCAATAAGGCACCACCTTCCCTGATGCCGCTATTCTTCCCAGTCATCGCAGCAACCGCATCCAGGGTCAGGAACTCTTCTTCAAGCTCATATTGAAAACGGCTATCAGCCTCACTCACCTCGAAAACATTGACACCAACCATTCCATCATAGGTAATGATTTTCGGCTGATCGTTTTTGTAAAAAAAGACAACTGCAATGGTAACAAGAACCATCACAATAAATAACTTCATAAACACCAATCCTTTGATGATGATTCGTTATTAACCTGTTTTCTATCAGCTGACTGGACAACCGAAATATGCACAACTCACCTTCAATTTAGCAAATTGAAGGTGCTATTTAGGATTCTGCACGGTTGTTTTTAGTTATTAAGCCAAGCTCCATAGGTGGACTGAGGGTCTTTGATTAATCTCGGGATAATACCTGACGTTTTACCGACAACATCTGCTTCCATGCTTTTATCTGAGCAGGCAACTCACTTGCCTGACAATCAGGATCCAACATACCCATTACCCGGCCAGGATCAAACACTTTACCGGAACCGACAATAGCCACCCGGGAATGCCCCAGTGAATACAGCCGTCCATCTCGTTCAAAACGCTGTTCGAAATAGCAATATTTGTTGTCCCACCCCAGCAATGTGGTATGTAACTGAAATCGGTGGAAAGGGGGCAACTCGCGAAGGTAGGCAATCTCCTGAGCACTGGCGATCAGTTTCCACCGATGCTTTAGTGTTAACCTCAACAAACCGGATTCCGCCATATGAAGGGTTCTGCCCAGATCCATAAAGCTGAAATAGCGGGCATTGGTCAAATGCAGGTTGATATCGCAATCATGTAGACAAACGATAAACGACAGAATACTGGTGTCCATAGGCTTTCTGGTATACGAACGACGAAAGACAATAATTCTCAAGACAAGGATCAAAAAGCGCAGGTACAGATTCATGCCAGAACAACCATTTCATTATTGTTAGTCTAATGCTTGCATTCAGGCGTAAATCTCTATGTGCCTGGCAGTCAGCCGACGATCTATACTCAGTAACATTTCAAGGTGAAAAACGATCACGGCCTTGGTGAAGGATCATACTATGCCTGACTATAGTGGACCCCAAAAACTGGACAGTCAGCTAAGTTAAGTTTTCTGGTTGCAATATGACCCTCAGGAGGGAGTCATGGCAGCAAAAAGAAAACGGCATGCCCCGGAATTCAAGGCACAG
>MUIA01000168.1 GCA_002084115.1 Oceanospirillales bacterium LUC14_002_19_P2
GTTACGAGGATATTGTGGATTGTTGCTGCAATGCCTGGAATAAACTGTGTAGCGAGGCTGGACGGTTGTTCAGTTTATGCTCTCGCCAGTGGGCACTTATGCAGTAGTTAGAAAAGGCGATTGATATGAGATATCTCCTACAGCACATTAAGTGTTTTGCGTATTACGGTCGTTTATTTAACGGGGTTAGTATGAACCCATGGATGAGGCACAAAGGATGTGTGGGGTAAGGAAGCTCATCAGGGATAAGGAATATCTCGCAGGGAAGTGCTGGCGCAGGACGTGCCACACGGAAGTAGCAGGAAGTATTCATGGAATGAATACAGCACAGGATGTGCGGAGACAAGGGGCATGCAGGGAAGCACGGTCCTTTTTCTTTTACGGGTTAATTTGTGTCACCGACTTTTTTCCTCTTTGTCCGCCAGACCATGGCTGAATAAATATATCTTGCTGAAGATGGGCTATCTGGATTCCCTGTTCCCTGAATAATACTTTCACGCGGTTATTGACCTGGTTTTTGGCCGGAAAACGGTCGTCCACATGATTAACGAATACCCTCAGTTCGTACTTTTCAGCATATTCATTGTATTCAATGAAATAGACTTCCGGCGCAGGTTCTTTAAGTACCCGCGTTGACTCTTCTGCCGCGCGTAACAGCAATTGATAGACCAGGTCGTTATCACTGCCATGGGCGACACCGTACCAGAGTTGTATGCGCAGTATGCTGGTTGACAGTGACCAGTTGGTTACCTGTCCGGTTACCAGGGTTTTATTGGGAATAATCAGCTCTTTCCGGTCAAAATCTTCAATGACTGTTGCACGAATGCGAATTTCCCTGACCGTACCGTGGATGTCATTGACGGTCACCGTGTCACCGACCCGGAAGGGCTTCTCAAACAGGATAATCAGGCCGGAAAAAAAGTTGCCGACAATTTCCTGCAGGCCAAAGCCTATGCCGACGCTGGCGGCAAGAATAGGCCACTGCAGTTTTTCCCAGCCAATACCCAGTGTGCTGACCATAGTGACAATCCCGATGAACCAGATCAGGTAGTTGACAATACGGGTCAGGGCATAAGCGCTCGAGGGCGACTGGATGAAGCGCGTTGGCAGGCTAAGGCGAAGTAAGCCGGGCAAATTCCGTGTGAGAATGATCAGTATAACGAATATGACCAGTGCCTTGAGTGTTGCACCCAGCGCTAGTGTCAGACCTGCATCCATATGACTGAACGGCCAGAGCTGAATTTCGCCGAGCGGAGTCATTAAGTCGCTGCAATCCTCAATGATCCAGGCAACGATGCCGATGAGGGCAAGCAGAAAGCTGAGTTGCAGAATCCGCAGGTTCTGTTCCCGGGTCTGGAGGATGGTGGAACGGGAATACGCCAGGGCATCTTCCGGTTCAATGGCGCCATCGGTTTCCCGGCGTCTGTGGAGGGCCTGTTGCAGCATGATACGGCGGGTGCGGATATAGAGCAGGTAGAGTGTCAGTTCATAGGCAATAAACAATAGACCGAACAGAATCAGCAGAATTTGCTGGTGGAGAAACAGCGTCCAGGCGGCTAGGTTGTAGCCGGTCAGGGCGAGTATCAGGAGTAGCAGGCTGAGACCGGGAAGGATGATTCTGAGGACATGGCTGAACCAGTCATAGCCAAACGGGTTACGGATAAGGCCGGCCAGCAGCCAGAAGCCTATTAGCTGCAGACTGCCACAGGTCACCATGATGGTTTGAAGGATTCGGTCATCAAAGGGGTCCGTAAAAAAATGGTTGGTAAAGCCACCGATGAACAGGCCGACTAGGGAGGTAGCTGCTAGCAGACGAACCGGTGGGGTGGCCATCGGCTGGATAGTATCTTCCGGGCCGATTAACGATTGCACTTTCTTTTCCAGAAACGCGCAGATCATTAACCATCCCAGCGTTGCAGCAGCAAAGGTTGGCAGGGTGGCGCTGATAGCCAGTGATAGGGGAGAGCCTTCCTGCAGCGAGAGACTGGCCAGCAAAAGCCAGAGCGGAACGGGCAGACAACGAAGACACAGCAGGCCGATCAGGTGGAGAAACGCCTGCACAGACAGGTTGACATCGTTTTTCTGGTAAATGTTGACCTGTCGTCGACTGCGGCGAATCAGGTAGAGGGCCAGCAAACAGGCGGGTAGCAGTGAGGACGCCAGCCATACCAGCCCGTCCAGGCGAAAGGGGGGACAGAGCAGGGCATCGAGCAGTGTTTTCCCTTCAAAATAGAATGTTTTGAGCAGGTTGGGGATCTCAGCCGGAGTCAGAGGGGGGGAAACAGCCATCCACATGCGTTGTTGCTCCAGCGCTTTCAACAGGCTGTCATGAAGATTGTGTAATTCCTGCTCCAGGAGCTGGAGCTCATCTGCGAGAGGGATCATCATGTCCAGCCGGTTAAGCCGCTGTTCCTGCATCAGACGCACAGACAGTCTTTCCGGTTCAGTGGTGGCGGGGTGTTTCAGTTGTTCTGCCAGTAGGCTTCTCTTTAGCCGCAGGGTATGTTTCAGGTTGGATCCGCTGTGATTTCGTTGCTGCAGCAATCGATCCCGCTGACTGACCAGAAGGTCATAGGCTTCACTGATATTACCCAGATCCCTGATCTGGGTGTGTAGCTCATAGGCAAGCTCGCGTACGTCGATCAGATCCCGTCGTGTTTGTGACAGCTCGTCACGCAGCAGCTGTTCCGTTTCGTCCAGATACTGTTCGGAAGTCTCCGGGTATGGATCTTGATGGTTTGTAAGCGCGTTGCCTTTTGTAGCCAGGGTTTGCTCAAGCACCGTATGTGTTTGAACGGCCTGGGTCAGCGTGAGGCGGGCAAGCTGTAATTCTAGGTTGAGGCGACGGGCGTTGAGTGTGATCAGGCTGACGCATTCTTCCAGCTGTTTTTCCCTGAGCAGCAGCCCCTGATCTTCGCCCGGCAATGTTTCCAGGCGGATAGGGACGGTCAGACGGTTGTGCCACTTTTCCCGAATGTCCGCCAATGTCTGCTGGAGTCGAATTCGTTCACTGGCATGCATGAGCAGATGCCGTTCATTCTGGTCTATGTCATGGCGGAGTGTCTGGATGTTCTGCTGTTGCTGCTGGAGCAGAGCCTGGAGTGCACTGGTGGACAATTTTCTTAACCCGAGGTTGTCGCTTTTGCGTTCGGGCGCCTTGAAGCCGCCAAGCGCCTGCTGCAGGTTGTCAATCAGCTGCTGGAGTTCAGCCTGGTTTTCGACAATGGCCAGGGCGTCACTCTGACCGATAGGGTTGCTGTCTTTTGACGGGGTGGTGTCGTTGCCGGGTATGAGCGTTTTCTGCAGTTGCTGGTAAGCCGTACCCCATGCCGGATTGGCGGAGGCGGTGGCGGCTATCAGCAAAATCAGGGTTATCAGTAAAGCCTGTGTGAATAGTCGTAGCCGGGAAGGTTGGCTTTTCAGTGAATCAATGCACATAGCGTTCTTTACAACACCTACCCATGACAGAAAGGAATCGGACATTTCATTGGAGAGAATGTGAGCAGATTAGTTCCGATTGGGTCACACGGTTAACCCGTCCCGACCCAAAAAGGGAGGTTTCGGTGGTTGGCTAACAGGGAACACGCCTATTCTGCATCCGGCGGTGGCCGTTTGCGTGCCTGGTAGCGGGCATGGACGCCTCGGCGTAATGTCTGGAAAGCACTTTCGAGTAGGTCGACGCCGCGCAGGATGGCAACCGTGATCAATGCAATTTTCAGGGCTGCCAGCCAATGCCCCGTGGCAGTGCAGATGCCGATTCCCGCGAGTACCCAGATTGTTGCCGCAGATGTTACCCCCTGCACGGCGCCGTCGCGAGCCAGCATGACACCGGCGCCGAGGAAGCCGATACTGGTGATGACCTGCCCGATGATTCTGGAGGGATCCGTGATGTCGTTATTCAGAGAGATGGAGAGCACAATGAACACATAGGTGCCCAATGTGATCAGCGCCGAGGTCCGGATGCCAACGGGTTTTCCCCGCGACTGCCGTTCAAGGCCAATCAGGGAACCGCAGGCGATAGCTGTCAGGAGGCCTTGCCATGTAAACGGTGACAGGTCGATCAGAGATTCCAATGGCATGCCGAACTCCTTTCAGCATTGAAGTAGCTATCAGCATAAAAGGGTTGACGGTGGACTGTCATCCCCGTTGTGTATCGAATGTCGGTCTGCCATGAAAAGTTTGTATCACTGCTGCAGAGCGTTATCGACAATGTCGGGATTCTGGACAACAATCCGTTGTAGCGTCCGTTCATAAAGTGATATCTGGTGGAACGGAGGGAAATCAGGAATATACGACATGCCAAAGCAACAAAATCAAGCGTGCCCTGATGTGATAAAACGCTTCCGGCATCGGCATCCCGTGGCTTGGGAGATCGATCAGGCGCTCTTTGACATGGCGAAGTGCACGGATGCCCTGCAGTACGTGAATCCCCTGAACCTTAAACGGGAGCGTAAGCGTTTTGAACGCCTGAAATCTCGCTATACCCCGGAATTCCATTACCGGCAACTGGCTATTGATCCCTATGCTTTCCGACAGGCATTGTACCGGTTGCCTGTCGCAGATATTGATGATTCGCTGCTTCGTGGGCTCTATTGCGCGATTATTGACAGTTACGCTAACAAGGTAGATATGCTCAGCGCTCTGGGTACGCCTCGTTTTCTCTATGAATCCCTGCGCTACTATGGAGAGCCCCAGGCATCCGATGTCGAAAGCGCAAGGTTTCTCCTGTTTGCACCCGAATTAACAGAGGTGGAAGCTGAGCCCCGAACAATCACCGCCCAGGCTTCTCTGGCATTGTTTGAAGAGGCCGTTGAGGCAATGGAACTGACATGCAGTGTCGCTTTGTCTGATACCATGGTGGCACGGGCAATGGTGAATAACAGCCGTAACCAGCTGGTCGTCAACAGTCGTGCCCTGTTTACGGAAAGGGAGGTGCAGGCACTGATCCACCATGAACTCGGCGTACATATGTGCACGACGCTGAACGCTCGTATGCAACCTATCAGTACATTGCGATTAGGCTTGCCGGGAAATACCCACTCCCAGGAAGGGCTCGCTATTTTATGTGAATACCTGTCGGGCAATTTGAGTATTACGCGGCTGAAAGATCTGGCGCTCAGGGTGATGGCAGTGCATTGGCTGGTCAAGGGGCATGACTTTACCTATGTTGTGCAGCGGTTACAGACGGACTTTGGAACAGACCCCGGCGTGGCTTTTACCGTGACGACGCGCGTCTTTCGGGGCGGTGGTTTTACGAAAGACTATGTTTATCTCAGTGGCTTGAGGGATCTGCTGAAGTGTCATGCGTCCGGACAGAGTCTTGCGCCATTGCTGTTGGGTAAGATGTCCCTGCCTTATAGGGATGTGGTTGAGCAATTATTGGCACGTGGGGATCTAGTGGAACCGGTTTTTCAGCCGCCAGCCTTATCGATGACGGTCAAGAAGCATCCGGTGATGGAGTACCTTGTCAACAGTATTCAGTGATGCCAGATTTTACGCCGAAATGTGAGTGCCTTGTCTTGCAGAAAGCGTATTTCCGCATGAATGCTGCGAATTTCTTCCCAGTTATGTTGCGCCATCTCCTGCTCTTCATCGGACATTTTGGGAATAGGTAATTTCTTGATATCACGGGTTTGCAGCAAGGGTACTGAAGCCCCTGAACGCAGTTGCTGAAGTATTGCCTGACCGGCGGAGGAGCTGAGGTACTGGAACAAAACCACAGGGTCTTTAATCCAGGTACCTTTTTTAAGTCGTATGATCTGGAAGGACTGGCTGGCAATCCAGTTGTTCCCGCATATGGTTGGCACCAGGCCCACTTTACCGGTATGCCCCTTAATCACCAGGAGAATATCGCCTGGCTTTAGGCGTTGTTGAATCGCGCGTTCCCGGTATTCATTGACGATGACGGGCTTACCTGCTTGTTCAACGACACCTTCGGCACTGATATCCGATACCATGACTTCCAGAAATTGATCGCCATTGAGCATATTGTCAGATTTCACGGATTGGCCGCGAATCAGGTCTGCCAGTTCTGACAGTGGTACGGTTTCACTGGATACTGCTTTCAATTGTTTCGGTGGTGCCTTTGTCAGGTAACGATCAACCTGCATGTTGTAGTCGTTTTCAGTCAGTTTATCGTACGACACTAGACGTGAATGAGAGGTGTTTTCCTGCTCTTCTATCTGTTGATAAATGACATCCAGATTTCGAAGTGTGTTGGGCTGGGGATAAATCTGGTTTCGTTTAACGTGAGCGCGGAAATACGCGGTTGAAGCATCGAAAATCATGATGTCACGGTGATGCTTTTGTTTATCAAAGATCATCAGGCAGGGTGTGTCCCGATAAGGCGCAAGGGATGATGAAGGGAGTCGGATAATCGCCTTTATAATCCCTTCTTCCAGCAACTGCTTTTTAAATCCCCATTCTTTACCCGCTGTCCGCTGTAGGATCGATTCAGTCACAACTGCAATGGATTGCTTACGACACTGCGATAATAGATGCCTAATGTGAACAATATCACCATACAACGGCTGTTCCGGAAAACGGCCGTAGAGATCATTAATCTGTTTAACGTTGTAACGTTGTTTGGAGGGTGGACAGGAAAAACAGTAATCAAATTGTACCAATGCACCGGGTTTCAGCCAGGCGGGATTAAAAATAGGGTGGCTGACACGGTGTTCAATGGCCTGGTCTGCCAGTAGGTTACTGATATAAGGCAATGGGCTTACCAGGGGTAATTCGGTATACACGTTCTGTTGTTGCGTGGCGAGTTGATGGGCCACTGATAAAGTGCCATTAAAAGGGCAGTAGCAGGCTGAGTTTTTTTCAGGTGCCAGCAATAGTGTCATTAATTCGGCAATATCGTCGGGGAGTGTCCAGAAGGGGGTCTGTTTTCCTGCACGGTTAATCAACTGTTGCAGTGTATGTGGTATTTCCGGGTAAATAATGAGTTCAGCCTGCAGTGCCTTGTTCAGATTGCTAATTAGCGTATCAACCTTGTCTTGCGGGATACTTTGCAGGCAGGAGAAGCCAAAAATTTCAGGATGGCAGGCAGAATCCGCCAAGGCTGACAGTCGGGCAAGGTTTTCTCTGACCGTCGCGGGTTGTAAGCCAAATATAGATAGGGAAGACGGTAGCAGCTGCTTTTTCTCAAGCCAGGCCCAGGCGATCAGTTGACCCAGTAGCAACAGTTGATCGCAATACCAGATTTCATCCCTGTCGTTATCGTCGATCATGCGCAAGATAACGTCTGTGCTCATGGAAGGCCTCCTGCCATTTTCCTTGAACGACTCGATTTTCTCTGCCCGGTTGGGTGCCCATAACGGGGCTGTTTCCTCTCAGGGCTCCCAGATTATCTGTTTTTGCTTATTTCCGGATTTTACTCAGTGTCCCTAGTGGGGCTTTTTGCGCCGTTTTTCGTAATCATCAGTCATCAAAAATTATTAGCTTACTATAACTTTAATAACAATCTGATTTAAAACTCAAGAATAAAAAAAAATAGTAAATCGCTGATTAATTTAATAGGTGTTTGATAGTCATACAGGAGAAGCTATTTTGACGAATACTGACTGGTAGGTGTTGGTAATAGCGGGGAGGGTCAAATAAAAATGTCGACAGTACGAGGAGCATTATTGGTGAATTTTGGAGGTGAGAAAGGGATCCTTCACAGCCGTACGACATTTTCTGTATGAAGATATCGTTGTGTAATCCACCATTAGCGTAATGGAATTAAAGTCAATCATTTGACGAATCCAAAGACATTGCTATGAGGTTTAAATATGTGAGGCATTTAATGACTGGAGAGAGACAGCCGTTGAGAGCGTATTGCGGGTAACAGTGTGCAATGAAAGCGATAAGATTGAACAGGTTAGGATAATAGTTGCAGAGAATAGTTGAAGTGTGAAGGAGACGTTATCAGCGTCAATATTTAGTTAAAGCTGTTAGCAAGTGTTCCCATCGTCAATGCCCAGCCATCAACCAGTACAAACAGCATTAACTTAAACGGCAGTGAAATCATCTGGGGAGACAGCATGATCATGCCCATGGCCATGAGCACGCTGGCAACCACCAGGTCAATGACCAGGAATGGAATAAACAGGATAAAGCCGATTTGAAACGCGGTTTTCAGTTCACTGGTAATAAATGAAGGAATCAGTACCGAAAAAGGGACATCCTGCGGACTGGCCAGGTTTTCTACACGGGCAATGGCCAGAAACTGCTCAAGATCTGTCTCACGTGTGTTATTGAGCATAAAACTCTGGATTGGTGCAGCAGCCAGTTTGACGGCTTCCAATAATGTCACCTGTTCACTGAGATAAGGGGTAATCGCCGATGCGTAAATGTCCTGAAACAGCGGCATCATGATGAGCAGGGTCAGTGCCAGTGCCATACCGATCAAAACACGGTTGGGAGGGGTTTGCTGTAAGCCCAGCGCTTGTCGGAGAATGGCCAGCACTACAATGATGCGCGTAAAGCTGGTCAACATTAGCAGAGCCGCTGGCAGGAAGCTGATGGCGGTCATCAACAGGAGAACCTGCAGACTGACGCTGTATTCTCTGTTATCGCCGGTTTCTGTCACAGTGAGAACGGACATGCCCTGGGGATCAGCCCATCCGGTCAACGGCATGAGTGCGATAACACATACGACGCTGTTATAAAGCCGGGACAGTGTCCGGTTCACGGATCATCTCCTGTTCTGGCTTGCTGCTTTGAGGGTTTGACGGCAAGAGAAAAGAGGGTGGCAAAATCCCGGGTTTCTTTTTCTGTGTTATCCACAATCGGAGAATCAAACACATGCAGGCAGTTGGCTTGTTGATTTGACACACTGATCAGTAATTGTTTATCCCCAGCCTCAATGAGGCAAAGCCTGATTTGTCCGGATACCGGGGTTGATGAGATGACTTTTACCGGACCTTTGTTGTTGACATGGTGCAGGTTAAACCGTTTCGCCAACAGGCCAAAGCCGACAATCATTCCGACAATCAGCAATAGCGGCAAACCAATCTGGATCAGGTAACTGGTTGCACTTTTCGAGGGTTCCTGTGCTGCCTGTACCATGCCTGTTAACAACGGAAGCAACAGCATCAGCAGATAACGTGCATTATTCATTGTTATCAGGATAGTTTTTTAAGCCGCTCGGATTCGCTGACAACATCAATCAGCCGGATGCCGTAACGGTCATTGATCACCACGACTTCAGCAAATGCAATCAGGGTTCCATTGACTTTTACGTCCAGTGGTTCTGAGGCTTCTTTTTCCAGAGCTACCACTGAGCCTTTGTTCAGTTTGAGCAGATCGCCCAGATTAATGGTCGTGCTACCCAGCTCCAATGACAGGGTGACAGGGATATCCAGGATAAGTCCGAGATCAGGCCGGGCGTCATCTCCACTGCCAGCTTCATCGCTACCATTGTCGCCGACGATATCTTCAACGCTGACGGTATCGGATTGTGCCTTTGTGTTTTCACTGGCGCCACTCTCAGGCTCAGTGCTGGTGGTTTCGTCCTTGTTTTCTTCGTCGCTCATCCTTGGTCTCACTCATCTCTGAAGGCAGACAGCTTTGCCTGAGGGTTATTCGCTTTTATCTTTTTGCTGGATGCGTTGCATAATCTTTAAGGCCATGTTGCTGTCGATAGTACAGACTGACGCTTTTAGACACGGGACGCCTGCCACCCTGACAGTGACTTGCCGTGGCATTTCAGCCTTGATGACATCACCCGCCTGAAGATCAAGCACTTCCTTTAATGACAGCGGCACCTGGCAGAGCGTCGCACTCATATCAACGGGGGCCAGCATGATGTTTTCCTGTAACGTGGTTTTCCACTTGGGATCCTGCGCGGTATTGTTGTAGCAATGAATTTTTTCCCGAATCGGTTCCATGGCACGATAAGGAAGCACGACTTCCATCTGCCCCTCAATGTCGGCAATCTTGACGGTAAAGCGGCTGATAATAATCAGCTCGGAATCGTTGTAGAAAAAATGCGACACCGGTGTTGAACTGGTATCCAGCTCCCGAATCTTGAATGGGAGAATGGTTTCCCAGACCTCCTGAAGATTTTCCAGGGAAGCATCCAGAAAACGGTGTAGCATCCTTTTTTCCGTGGGCGACATTTCCCGTTCATCCTCTGATGCCAGGATGTCACCACTACCACCAAAGAACAGGTCAATCAGCGCAGTGATCATGGATCGGTCAATTTTGACAAAGCCATTGAATTTCAGCGTGGTCACCTTGAAAGCATGCAGGCTCGCTGCTTCCTTGGTATCGAGGGAATAGGTGCCGAATTTCATGGAAACGACAGAATTAAATGCCACTTCCGCTTTATGGCGAAACAGGTTGTAGAGGCTGAAACGCAGCTGTTGGGCAAAGCGCCGATACAACAATTCCAGTGTCGGCTGCATGTCCAGAATTTTGTAATCAGGGTTGGTGAGATCGAAATGCTTGATATCAGCAAAGTCGGAATCTGTTTGAATCCGTTTACTGTCCCAATCAATCTTCCTGAGCTGCTCTAGTGCTTCCCTGGACTTCGAGGTTCTCACGGTGCCTCCTGCGACGCGATGAATCGTCTGTGTTCCCTGCAGTCTGACTACCTGAATAAACTGACTATAAATCGATCACCAGTATCTAACAATATTAGCCTACCTTCCCGACAATGAGGATTTCTCTGTTGTCAGGTATTTCATTGAACGACAATACATTTAAACCGTTGGTGCAGACACGGGCATATTTCGCCAGCATGGGACGCAAAACCGGCGAAACAATCATGATAGGTTGGCGTCCTTCAGACTGTAACTGTCGTGTTATTTCCGGAAGGTTGCTTTGCAACTGGGTGTTTAAGTTGGGCTCCAGTGGAATGGCATCCGGCGCGTATTGTCCTGATTGCTGTGCCTGCTGGTGAGCATTCAATAAGAGTTGCTCTAGCTTTTCATCCAGGGTGACCACAGGAAGTTCTGTGCCTGTTCCAAGCAGATTTTGAACGATGCTGCGTTTCAATGCTTCCCGCACTTTGCCTGCCAGCAGTAGTGCATCTGTTGTCTGATCTGTATTTTCAACCAATGTGTTGGCGATGGTGCGCAAATCAGATATCTGAACCTTGTCCATCAACAGCTCTTTGAGTACACGTTGTAACTGGCTGACCGATAGTTTCTTGGGTGTGAGTTCTTCTGCAAGTTTCGGGGAGAGCTGTGTCAGCTTTTCAATCAACTGTTCCGTTTCATCGTGCCCGAGCAATTCATAGGCATGTTCTTCCACTACCTTGCTGATGTGTGTGGCAACCACTGTAGAGGCATCAACGACGGTGTATCCAAGGCTGACACCCTGATCCTGCATTTCACTGGTAATCCAGATGGCATCGAGGCCATAAGCAGGATCTGTAACGGCCTTTCCTTCCAGGTCGCCGTATACTTGGCCCGGGTTGATGGCCAGATACTTGTCGGGTTCCACTTCACCTTCCGCCACACTGACACCCATCAGGGTAATATTGTATGTATTTGCCTTGAGAGACAGGTTGTCGCGGATGTGCACGCTGGGTACCAGGAAACCGAGCTTGGCAGAAAGCGTTTTTCGAATCCCTTTGATCTGGTTGAGCATTTGCCCACCCTGCTGTTTATCGACCATCGGAATTAGTCGATAACCAACCTCCAGACCCAGCGGGTCGACTGCCGGCACATCGTCCCAGGACAGTGGCTGGTCACTGGCATCAGGTTGTTCGGCAGGTTCTATCTCCGGTTTTTTATCATCGCCATCATTCGACAGGTGTTGTTGGAATAACCAGTACGCGATACCGCCGACGGCCAGCCCCAGTCCGACAAACGCCATATGCGGCATGCCCGGTACCAGACCAATGATGATAAGAATGATTGCTGTGACTGACAGCGCACGAGGTGATGAAAAAAGCTGTTCGCTGATCTGCTCGCTGACATCGGCAGATTCTGAAACACGGGTAACGATAATCGCCGCAGCCGTTGAGAGTAACAGGGAAGGAATTTGAGCTACCAGACCATCCCCAATGGTCAGCAGGGCAAAGATGGTGAATGCATCACTGAAACTGAGATCGTGTTTCAGAGTCCCGATCAGCAGGCCACCGATAATGTTGATGGCCAGAATCAGCAAACCTGCCATGGCGTCACCACGAACAAACTTGCTGGCACCATCCATGGAGCCGTAGAAGTCTGCTTCGCGGGTCACCTGGCTCCGGCGCTCCAGCGCCTGCTTCTGATCAATCAGACCGGCGTTAAGATCAGCGTCAATGGCCATCTGTTTACCGGGTAACGCATCCAACGTGAAACGGGCGGAGACTTCAGATATACGTCCAGCGCCTTTTGTAACAACAACAAAGTTAATAATGACCAGAATGGCAAACACCACCATACCGACCACATAATTGTTACCGACAACCACTTCACCAAATGACTGGATCACCTTCCCGGCAGCATCGCCACCCTGGTGCCCCTTCAGCAAAACGACCCGTGTGGAAGCTACGTTGAGCGCCAGTCGCATCAGTGTGGCAACCAGCAGGATGGTTGGAAATACCGCAAAATCCAGAGGTCTTAACGCATAGATGCTGACCAGCAATACCAGTAACGACAAGGCGATGTTAAAGGTGAACAGCATATCCAACAGGATAGGCGGCACTGGTAGTGTGACCATTGCCATCAGCACCAACACGGCTAACGGGATGGCGATTTGCGCTTTTCCCAGCTTCAGCAGCTGCTGTGGTGTCAGAAGATTACCTAATCCCTTATCCATGGTAATGCGTCAGTCCTTTAGTCGTTTTCTCCACCGGCTATTCCCCGGTTGGCGTATTGCTGGAAATGCTCCGGTAAGTCAAAGTTGTCCGGTAATGGTGTCGGCTCCTGCCCACGTCCGGCCTTGAACTCTCGCAGGCGATACACATAGGCAAGAATTTGGGCGACCGCCTGGTAAAGGTCCGAGGCCACTTGCTGATTGATTTTTGTTGTGAAATAAATGGCACGGGTCAGAGCCGGCGTTCGGACAATGGGGCGTTTGTGAAGCTGGGCCGCCTCAATAATCGTTTGGGCGATTTCATCAACCCCCTTGGCTACAACGAAGGGGGCTTCAGAACGCGTCTTGTCGTATTTCAGCGCAACGGCAAAGTGGGTCGGGTTGGTGATGATGACATCCGCGGTGGGTACCTCCTGCATCATCCGGCGTGTGGCCACTTCCTGCTGCAGATCGCGTACACGGCTTTTGACTTCTGGTCGCCCTTCCGTTTCCTTGCTTTCATCCTTCAGTTCTTGCCGGGTCATTTTCAGCTTTCGACGGTATTCGCTGACCTGGAAAGGCACATCAATAATGGCAATAACCGCCAGTGCGGCGGCAAAGCCCAACAGACTCCAGGTCACGATACTGAGGCTTTCACGGATCGCCATGGCGACGGGTTTCATACTTAACGTCAGGACATCTTTCATGACATTGCTGATGATCAGGTAAAGGGCTCCGGTCACCAGCACCACTTTCAGAATGGATTTAATGAGTTCAACGAGAGAACGGCGTGAAAACATCCGTTTTAATCCCTTGAGGATACTCAGTCTCGATAACTGTGGCTGTAAGGGCTTGGCGGAGAATAACCAGCCTCCCAGACCGAGTGAACTGGCAATAATGGCCAGTATCATCAGGCCAAAAACGGGTAACAGGGTGCCGAATATCGTGATGAAGCTGTCTTTCAGCCGGGCGGACATAGCGCCAGTATCCAACAGGCTGGCACGGTCAACGGAAAAGTTCTCAGCAAAGACGGCCAGAAAACGCTGGCTGATCAGGTCACTGAACACCAGCAGGGCGACACAACTGCCCAGGAACAAGCCGACCGTGACCAGTTCTCGTGAGCGGGGGGCTTCGCCTTTGTCGCGTGCATCTTTGAGGCGTTTCTCCGAGGGCTCTTCGGTACGTTCCTGACCACTGTCTTCATTCTCTGCCATCAGCCACCTCGCAGGAGAACGTCGAGGGCTTCCAGAGCCTCACCGGTGAGCTCCAGATAGAGGCCGGCGATACCAGACACTGTGATCATGAGAACCAGTACGCCAGCCATCATGCTCATGGGGAAACCGAGGGAGAACACATTGAGCTGTGGTGCCGCCCGGTTCATGACGCCAAAAGCAATATTCACCAGCAGCATGGCGGTTATAGCTGGCAGGGCAATGATCAGGGCAGCGCCTGTGGCCCAGCTCATCTGGCGGGTCAGGGTATTGAGATCCAGCATGCCAGCGCCGATCGGGGCAACCGGCAGGGCTTCGAAGCTGTGTACCAGTACATTAATCACCACCAGGTGGCCGTTCATGGCCAGGAACATAAGGCTGGTGAGTATCTGGAAGACCTGACCGATAATCGGGATGCTGACGCCATTGATAGGGTCGTACATCATGGCCATACCGAGACCCATCTGCAGTGACACCATCTGGCCGGTCATGGCGAAAATCGCGTAATAGATGTGCAGCAACATTCCGCCCATGAAACCGATTAATAGTTGTTGCAGCAGAATACGAAGGCTGTCGCCCGACAGGGGCTCTACCATGGGCATGGCTGGTAGCAATGGGGCAATCAGAAATGTGATGGAAAACGCCAGTACCAATCGAATACGCATCGGCACCATCACTGAGCCAATCAGCGGCATGATCATGAACAGGGCGCCAATACGGAACAGCGGCCAGAGGAACTGGCCGAGCCAGGCGGTGATCTGTGCCGTGGTCAGTTCCATCTCAGAAAATCATCTCCGGGATAATGTCATAAAACCGACGGAAGAGTTCCATGAACTCCCGCAGCAGCCAGTGGCCGGCGAGAGCGACGGTAATCAGGGTGACCAACAGACGCGGCAGAAAACTCAGGGTTTGTTCATTAATCTGGGTGGCTGCCTGAAAGATACTCACCAACAAGCCGACCAGCAGACTGGGCAGAATAATGACCGAAACAAAAATCACGATCTGGTAAAGCGCGTCCCTGAACAGGTCAACGACCATTTCCGGTGTCATGTGAAGACCTTCCTGATCTCTTGTTGCTTCCTTTATAGGCGGGAAAAGGTGTTTATTTCGAATGCTGACTTCACGCCGCCTTTTTATCGCATTCCCATTTATTCAATGTAGAAAAGACCACCATTAAATGACAGTGAACAAATGCTTACTGGATAAATAGCTGGAAAAGTCATTTGTCTGACGTTTTAACTGACTGATTTTAAAAAAAAATACCTGTGCGCTATTTAAGTTTCTGGTTTTTTTTTCCGAATAGATAAGTGACGGGCCGTGAAAACCGGTCTGGGGGACAAAGCTGCTTTCTTGTGGGAGCAGTCCATCGGAAGTAAGTCCATTAGATGGAGACATAGACAGATGAGCTTTACAGTAAATACCAACGTGTATTCGATGAACGCCCAGCGCAACCTGATGGCGACATCGGATGGCCTGAAGACGGCGATGCAGCGCCTGTCCTCCGGTTTGCAGATCAACAGTGCGGCGGACGACGCAGCCGGTCTGCAGATCTCCAACCGTTTGAATTCTCAGGCCAAGGGGCTGACAGTCGCCATTGCCAACGCCAACAACGGGATCTCCCTGGCGCAAACGGCAGAAGGTGCACTGCAGGAAACCACTAATATCCTTCAGCGGATCCGGGAGCTGTCTCTCCAGTCAGCCAACGGCTCTAACTCGAGTGCAGACCGTGCGGCCCTGCAAAAAGAGGTTACGGCACTGCAGTCAGAGATGACACGTATATCTGAAACCACCACTTTCGGTGGACAGACTCTGCTGGACGGCACTTACGGTACTCAGCAGTTTCAGATCGGTGCAAATGCCGGTGAAACACTGGATATCACCATGTCAGCAGCGGGGGCTTTTGATCTCGGTAAGCGTGGTATGGCTGTATTTGATACAACCGGTATTGCGGATACTGAAACGGTTGCCTTTGGTTATGACTCGGATGGTGCGGGTACCGCTGCGAATGAAGAATTCTCAGTGGCATTTGTTGCTGCTACCGATACGATCGAAACTTTGGCCGACAAAATCAGAACGGCTCTGGCGGCATCGACGAATGCAAAGGGGCTGCAGGTTATTACCGAAGGAAATAACATCGTCGTTACAGGTGATGCTGCTGCGGGCGTAATGGCAGCGCATACAACGGCCAGTACCGGTGTTGCTTCCGAAGCTTTCACGGCAGAGAACGTATCCAAGGTGGATATCTCCACAGCCAGTGGCGCTCAGCAAGCTGTTGCCATCGTTGATGCGGCGATTGCTGACGTGGATGACCAGCGAGCGGATCTTGGTGCGGTTCAGAACCGTCTGAGCACCACCATTTCCAACCTCAGCAACATCCGTGAAAACGTTTCTGCTTCCAGAGGCCGGATCATGGATGCGGATTTTGCCGTGGAAACAGCCAATCTGGCTAAGTACCAGGTAATGCAGCAGGCGGGTACAGCGATGTTGTCACAGGCTAACGCCCAGACACAGAGCGTACTGTCACTGCTTCAGTAAATCCGAATCTGGTCGACAAAAATATAGGCAAGGGGCACGTTCTCTTGCCTATAGTTTTTTTATCAGTGCGGTATTGAAGTTAGAGGTCAGGGAAGGCCATGTTTACCCTTAATGGCATCAATTCAGGTCTGGATACCCAGACCTTGATCGATACACTGGTGCAGGTTCAGCGGTTACCGAAAGAAACCCAGCTGCAGCGCCAGAAAAATGTCGATACCTTCGAGTTATCTGCGCTGGGGCAGTTACAGGGCGCCCTCAATGCTTTTGATACGGTTGTCTCCGATCTTTCGGATGGCAGTTCACTGGTCAAGCGCAGGGCAACGGTCAGCGATATGGATGTACTGGGTGTTACGCCTTCTGCATCATCCGCTACCGGCAGCTATACCTTCACGGTTTCAGCGTTGGCCACCAATCACCAGATGGCGACTGCTGACTTCAACAGTACCGATACCTTTGGCACTGGAACGCTCAAGCTCTCCGTCGGCGGTGAAGACCTGGATCTGACCCTCGATAGCAGCAATAACACGCTGGAGGGCATTCGTGATGCCATCAATAATGCAGAAAATAATCCCGGTATCAGCGCGGCATTGATTAATAGTGGCAGTCAACAGCAACTCTTGATTACCGCGGATAACACCGGTGTGGCCAATACCGTGACCATCGATATTACCGGCCTTACGATCGGTGGCGGTGATCAGACAATTACGACCGGTTTGAGCGATTTGCAGACGGCCGCGGATGCGGAAGTGACCATCGGCGATCCCGCCAACCCGAACAGCATTCAGGTCACCCATGGTGATAACACCATTGAAGATCTTATCGATGGTGTGACCCTTGAATTGAAATCCGTCAGCGCAACACCGGTATCGGTGACGGTTTTCGAGGATGAGTCTGCGGCCTCCAATGCGATTCGGCGGTTTGTTGCGGCGTACAATGACCTCGTTACTACCCGAAACAGTGTGACCAGCTACTCCCAGGAAGGCGGTGCAGCAGCGCTGCATGGTGACTCACAGACCCGAATTTTATCCGGCATATTGCGCAGTGCAGTGGGGGACTCCTATACCATGGGTTCCGATACCCTGAGCCTTGCCGAGCTGGGGATTATCACCACCCAAACCGGTACCCTCGAAATTGATGAAAGTAAATTCAGCGCAGGTGTTTCTACCCATTTCAGCAAGCTTGAGAGCTTTTTTACTGGCGACAACGGCCTTATGTCGACGCTGTCGGAAACGCTGGATAACTATGACAGTTCGACTGGCCTGATCAAGCAGCGTATGGACCGCCTGGAAGACGATCTGCGGGATATTGATGCCGAAAGCCTGGAGCTGGATGCCCAGATGGAAAAGGTTCGTAGCTATTGGGTAGACCAGTTCCTTGCGATGGAAGAGGCCATGGGGCAATTCAACAGTTCAGCGTCCTATTTAACGCAGGCGCTGAGCAGCCTGAATAATATCAACAACAATAACAACAGTAACAATTAATCGATGCAGTAGACCGGTATCCACAAGGAGGAGCCCTTTATGCCGAATGATACGGCAGGACTCAACGCATATCGCGCCGCACAGAACCAGGCCCAGGCCCTGACAGCCGACCCGCACCGGTTGATTCAGCTGCTGTTTGCCAACCTGATGATGTCGTTGCAGAAAGCCAAGGGCTTTCTGGAAAGAAAGCAGATGAGTGAAAAGGGTAAATCCATCACCCATGCCATTGAGATTCTGCTGGCGCTGGATGAGGCGATCGACGAAGAAAAAGGCGGTGAACTGGCCGGCAACCTGAGGGCGCTATACAACTACTGCATTCGGCAATTGATTGCGGCTAACCAGGAGTGCTCCATGGAGAAGCTGGAGGAAGTCCAGCGTCTCATGCTGGATATCAAGGTCGCCTGGGACTCCATTGAAGGAAAGACCGGTGACAGTGATGCCGCAGCCTCTCAATGATAGAAAATTGTCACAGGCGCTGGACGCCGTGAGAGAAGAGCTTATCACAGCCTGGCAGGCATCAGACTGGATCGCATTGCAACAGATTGAACGTCGAGCCAGATCGCTTGCAGAGCAGGGTTTTTCCGGTTCTCAGCCAACGGGAGCCGTGCTGGAAGCCCTGGCTGCGCTGGAGGAATTGTATCGCAGGATTGTGTCTGAGAGTGCCGCTGGAAAAGAGCGGATCAGGGATGAATTGTGTAATGTCCGGGAAAAAAAGGCGGCCATCTCGTCTTATCAGACCACCCGGTCCATAAATTAGGGAAAATCGGACGCTAAGTTGTCATGGAAGGTTCGACAGTAACGGACAGTAGCCTTCTGCCAATCAGTATGCCGGTGCCACTGCAGCCGCAGACGCCACCGGTGGCAGTGAATGGTGCTGAATCCTCCACACAAACGCTGACGTTTGCAGACCTGTTCAGCCGGATGATGTCCGCTGAAGCCAGTCTGGCATCCGGTGAGTTCCAGCTGGCTACAGATATAGCGACACCGGCAACGGTTTTGCCTGAAACGTCGCCCGTTCTGACACAGCTGCAGGCTGCGCCAGGTGAGCTGGCAACGCTTCCGGCATTACTGCAGTCTGAGGGGGGACAGACGCCGCAGGCACAGGCATTACCGGATGTTGCTGTAACAGCGATCCCGGGAGAATCTGTTCAGACGCCTGTCGCAGAGCTTGCTGAGTCATCAGAACGCCTCCCGGCGTTGATATCTGAAATTCTTTCCCAACAACAGACGATAGCAAACAAGCAACAGGCCCAGGTGGATCCTTCTCTTGCGGGTGGTGAAGTGGCTGATGATGTGATGCTGTCTGGTTCCAATGCAATAACAGCGACGAAGTTACAGAAGCCGCTATTACAAGGTGAACAACCGGTTGCGACTGGGCCTCAAGGAACGGCAGACGCTGATGCCTTACCCTTGATGCCGGAGCCTTCACGTGTCGCGGCGCCCGTTCAGGTTCCTGAAGGAACGGTAGAGCTTGAGCAGGGATTGGGGCGGGCAACATCGGCACCGTTGGCAGAGACAACCCTACAGACGCGGCCTGTAGAAACCGCCGTTACCGCAGCGGGATCAGTCACAGAGCGATCCGTGACTGCCTCTGAAGCGCCCGCTTCGCCGACCGTTGTTGAGAAGCCTGTTACTGCCAAGGCTCTGCTGGAACCTGCTGGCCCCGGGCAGCTGGGTGATCGCATCATGGTTATGATTAATCGTGATCTACAGCAGGCCCAGATTCGTATGGATCCCCCAGAGCTTGGCCATCTGAAAATCGCATTGGCGGTAGATGGTGATCAGGTCTCCGTGCAGTTCACTGCCAGCCAGCCCGGGCTTCGTGAATTGATCATTCAGCAGACCGACCGGCTGCGTCAGCACCTCGAAAGTCAGCAGTTGAACCTGGTCAGTGTGGATGTCTCCACCGAGCAGGGACAAGATCCTCGTCATCCTGCCCATGAGTATGGGCCTTCCGCTTCAGTTCCCTTGTTTTCCGCCGATGTTTCCGGTGATGAGGGGGTGTTGCCTGTAACCGTGCAGCAGTACTCTGCCGGACTCCTGGATGTATTTGCCTGAGAGCCGGCACTTTCACTAAGCGAATAAGTGGGGTAGGGGACAATCCATGAGTGAAGAAGAAGCCGGTAAGGAACAGGAAGGTTCCTCTGGCAAGTCGACCAATCTGCTATTGATCATCCTGATTGTACTGATGCTGGTGGGTATTGGTGGTGGAGCGGCAGCGTTTTTCATGATGCAGAAGAATGCCTCTGCCTCCGGAGAACCTGCGGCGGCCGAAAAACAGCCTCCGGCCAAACCGATTTTTTATCCGCTGAGTCCGTTTGTTCTCTCGTTGACCGGGGATCGCCGAGCACGGTATATGCAGATTGAGCTGTCGATCAAGATCCGTGACGAGAAAACCCGTGAGATTCTGGTGGATTACAGCCCGATGATTCGCCATCGCCTGATCGAGGTCCTCAGTGGCTTGCCGTACACCGATGTGATTAAGCCCGAAGCACCGGACAAGATCGGGGAGCATGCGCTGAACAGTCTGAACCAGCTGTTTGAAGAACAGGGCGTCGAAGACCCGGGCGTTGACGATATTCTCATAACCAACCTGGTGATCCAGTAACGGGGGTAAGGACGCCACGGTGAGCAGGGATGACGGTGAACCGCCGATGAAAGCAGAGGATCAGTCCGAGGCCGTCAACAACTACCGGAATATCCAGGAATCCGGTGTCAATGCGCTGGTGCGCAAGCATATGGGGTTGGTCAGGAAGATTGCTTATCACCTGGCTGGCTCTTTGGGACACAGTACGCCGGTGGAGGATTTGATCCAGTCTGGCGTAGTGGGTTTGCTGGAAGCGGCAGGGCGTTACGACCAGAGCACCAATGTGGCGTTTGAGTACTTTGCCCGTCCAAGAATACGGGGTGCCATGGTGGATCTGGTTCGGGAGGGAGACTGGCGACCCCGGCGGATTCGCGAGGAGAGCCAAAAAATCACCCGGGCGATCACGGCAGTGGAAGCAAGGCTGGGACGTCCAGCGACGGACAGGGATATTGCCGAAGAGCTGGAGATGGAGTTACAGGACTACCAGCACATGCTGATGAACACCCATGGCGCTCGTCTGCTCAGCCTGGATGCGCTGGAAGAAAACAGTGAGCCTGGCAGGGAAGATGCGCCGGTTGACGCGGATTTTCTTAAGGCCAGCTGCGGCAAGGCGCTGGCGGACGCCATCGGGCAGATGCCGGAGCGTGAACAGCAATTGCTGAACCTCTATTACGTACACGAAATGAATATGAAAGAGGTAGCCCTGATTCTGGGTATCACGGAATCCAGGGTCTGTCAGCTGCATCGTCAAGGAGTGCTTAAGCTCCGAAGTTATATGGAATCGTGGCGGAGTACCTGAAATTATGTCCAAGATTATAGGGGTGTTGACAGTTATCTTGTCGGTCGGGGTCGGCTATGTGCTGTCCCACGGTAAATTGATGGCACTGTTTCAGCCTTTTGAGGTGCTGATCATCGGGGGGGCGGCATTCGGCGCGTTTGTGCTTGCTAATCCCATGCATGTGGTCAAGGAAACCGGCCGTCATTCCAAGTACGTGTTCACCGGCTCAGGGTATAACGCTGAACTGTTCATGAACCTGCTTCATCTCATGCATGACCTTTTCAAGACAGCGCGTAAGCCTGGTGGAAAAAAAGCATTAGAAGAACATATCGAAGATCCGGAAAAGAGTGCCCTGTTTGCCAAGTTTCCAACCATTCAGAGCAAGCATCACCTCGTTCATTTCATCTGTGACTATGTGCGTCTTTCGCTCGCCGATAACCTGGAACCCCATGATTTTGATGCCCTGATGGATGAGGGGGTCAAAACCTTTGCCGAGGAAGCCGAGCACCCTGGACATGCCTTGCACGAAGTGGCTGAAGCCTTACCTGGTTTCGGGATTATTGCGGCGGTACTGGGTATCGTTATCACCATGGGATCGTTAGATGGCCCAGCCCAGGAGATCGGTAACCACATCGCGGCTGCCCTGGTGGGAACCTTTATGGGTGTACTGTTCGGCTATGGCTTTGTTGGCCCGATCTCAAAGGCCATCGGGTATTCTGTCAGTTATGAAATCAAGGCACTTGAGTGTATCAAGGTCTGTCTGAGCAGTTACCGCAATGGTATGCCGCCGGTGCTCGCAGTGGATGCCGGTCGAGGCACATTGTTCCATGATATCAAGCCCACGTTCTTTGAGATGGAAAAAGTGGTTAACGAAGGCTGATTAAAAGGGAACGGCTGCCGTGTCATCGTCCAAGGGAAAGGTTGTTATCGTCAAGAAGGTCATCAATGGTGGCGGTGGCGGCCATGGTGGTTCCTGGAAGGTGGCGATGGCAGACCTGGCCCTGGCGATGATGGCCCTGTTCATGGTGCTCTGGTTGCTCAGTGTGACCGACGAGGAACAGCTTGAGAGTATCACTGCCTATTTCAAGGATCCCGGTGCCTTCCTGCACTCTGGCTCCCCCCATCCGATCAAACTCACGGGTTCACCCAGCATGGTGAAGGAAATCTCCAGCAAGGGGCCCAGCTTGCAGGGTAGAGCCGGTCCCGATGTGATAGGCGATAGCCAGCCGAGCCCCAAGGGCGAGAAACTGAGTTTTGATGACCTCATGGGGGATCTCCGGATGCTGCTCGGCAGTGAGAAAACCCAGTACCAGCAAGATGACCCGGTCTATATGGAAGTGTTGCCGGAAGGATTGCGGCTGGTGATTCTCGATTTTGAGGACAAGCACATGTTTCGCCGGGGGAGCAGTCGGCTGACACCCTACTACGAAGACCTCCTGTTGATGATGGCGCAGGTATTAGGCAAGACAGAAAACAAGATTCTGGTGAGCGGCCATACGGATGCGGCGTCCTTTTCCGAAAACCATTACCACAGTAACTGGAAACTGTCGGGAGCCCGGGCGCAGGCTGCTCAGCGAACCCTGGCGTATGGCGGTATTCCGGATGAGCGGTTCATGATGGTGACGGCCATGTCGGATCACAGGCCAATCCATCCCGGCAACCCCGAGTCTGGCGCCAACCGACGAATTGAGCTGCTGTTGCTGAATCCTGAGACAGAAAAGAATCTGGGCAGACTGTTCTCGCCAATCGACAAGGATGGCAAGGAAAAAGAGTCTCCGATATCTGAAGAAACAATGGAAGATATCAAGGAAGAGATCGACGCTAACAGCTTGCCGGAAGAACTGCGGCCTCTCCCTGTCACAGAAGAGACCACAGAAGAATAATCAGGGCATGACCGTGGCGACTTTACCGGAGGTGATCACTTTGGCTTTTACAACCTTGCCCGACGAACTGTTTCTCACCTGAATCGTTTCATTCATTGCCCCCCCTTCGAGCGCCATACCCTTCATGGTGACCGTGACGCCATTGATTCTGGCTTCAATCATCACATCGTCATTTTTCCGAATGATTCTGGGTGGTTCGACCATATCCGGACGCACAATCTGTGCTGGCGTGATTCTCCGGCTGGCCATTTGTCCCGTCAGCTCTGTTTTATGGGCAAAGTAGCGACCCCGTATCTGGTTCAGGCTCACCGGCTGAATGACCAGGTCGTCCGAGCGGATCAACTGATCACGGTCTATCGTGCGGGCACTTTTAACGACAGGCAGCTCAATGCGGATATTTGCCTTGGCATGGATGGACCAGCGGGGTTCACGGCACACTGCTTTCACCGTGATATTACCCACCAATAAGCGGTTTTGGCCGGGAATAATAATCTCTGGGCTATGTTGGCACGGGGCCAGTGTATCGACAGAAGGCGGGGGAACCGTGACCTGCTGAAGGCTGGTGGCTGGATCGCGGATGTAGGCCGTAGTCTTGTCCATCAACGCCGCAGTGGCGGCATCCACAATCTGTGTCGCCGCGTCAGTTGCTGGTTGCGTATTCTCCGCCTCCGCATGGATTGCAGTGGGTATCATCAGCACGAAGGCGGCGATGACAGGCAGAGCCTTAACCGATGTTTTCATACGCTGTCCCTCGTACCGGCCATGACCGGAAAGGCGGTTCCGCTTTACCGGATCAGGCGGAAAGTGCATTCCGGAAAATCCGGCCCATCTTTTCAAGATATCTGACCGGCTGGTATCTGCAAGGTGAGTTGTTCACAGAATACGAAAGGCTTTATATCGGGATTACGCGTGTTGCTGTGGGGTATTACAGCCTTGTTATTCATCTTGATGGGTAGATTGGCACGCTTCTGGCAAATCATTAGGGACTTGATGCCAAAACAATAAAAGACAGGATGTCTTCATGGGAATCAGTTTTGACAAGGGACTTGGGGTTCACCCGCAAGCCCTGCAGTTCAGGATCCAGCGCAGCACGGTACTTGCCAGTAACCTGGCGAATGTGGATACCCCTGGGTTCAAGGCCATGGATGCGGTCTTTGCCTTTGACCGGGCACTGGAAAATAGCATCGGTCTGTCTTCATCGGACAATCATCACATGGGTTTACCGTCGCAGTCGGTCGATGGGATGACGAAGTATCGTATACCCAACCAGCAGACGGCGGATGGCAATACCGTTGAACTGGGCGTTGAGCAGGCAGCCTTTGCCCGTAATACGCTGGACTTCCAGACCAGCTTCACCTTTCTCAATATGAAATTCAAAGGCCTCGACAGGGCAATTAACGGGCGCTGACAGGGAGGTCAGGTATGTCGCTGAGTGATGTATTCACCATAGCCGGATCGGCAGCCACGGCGCAGACCATCCGCCTTAACACCATAGCCAGTAACATGGCTAATGCCGAGAGCGCAGGGGCTACCCCGGAAGAGGCCTATAAGGTTCGCAAGCCGGTTTTTTCTCTGGCGTTTGATGACCAGCTCCGGTCGATGGATGGTCCAAGTCGTCCGGTGGCGAAGGTAACGGTCAGAGAGATCATGGAAATCGAGGCGACGGATGAGGATCGTCGTTATATGCCAGATCACCCTGGCGCTGATGCTGAAGGTTATGTTTTTTTTCCAAAGATCAACATGATCGGTGAAATGGCTGACATGATGTCGGCATCACGCAGTTACCAAAGCAGTGTCGAATTGATGTCGACTGCCAAGAAAATGCAGCAGCGATTGCTGTCGCTGGGACAATAAGGAGGTTGTCATGGCATTGGATATTCCCGGGCTGTCAGGCAGCTCATCCACTTCAGGTACAACAGGTGCCAGCGCTGTCACCGGCACGAATCAAATGGGTCAGGAAGAGTTCCTGGAGATGCTGCTGGCGGAAATTAATAACCAGGATCCGCTGAATCCCCAAAGCAGTAGTGAGTTTGTGGGGCAGCTGGCCCAGATCACCAGCGTAGAAAACCTGAACAGCCTCAACAGCCAGATCACTGGGCTGGTCAGCTCGCTGCAGTATTCCCAGGCCATGCAGGCAACTGATCTTGTGGGCAAGACGGTGACTGTTCCCATGAACATCATGGAACTGGAAAACACTGGCACGATGAGTGGGGAAGTGCAGGTTCCGGTCAATGCTGACAGGCTTCAGGTTTTTGTTCAGGACGCTAATGGTCAAGTCGTGTCGAGCATGGATTTAGGGCCTCAGTATTCCGGCACCGTGCCGTTTACCACGGATGATTTGGCGAAAGGTATTTATTCCATTTCAGCTGTCGCTACTTATGGTGTGGACAATGAAACCGTGCCGGTAGCGCTGAGCACTAAAGTGGACAGCGTCGTCATTCCTGGGGGCGGTAAGGAGATTGAATTGAATCTGGCAGGCATTGGAGCCATGCCGGTTTCGCAGGTGAGTCGCATAGGACAATAAAAGATCAGTCACGCTGCAGTTGCAGTAATTATCGGTAACGTCAGTACATAGGAGGTACGCCATGTCATTCGGCATCGGTTTGAGCGGTATGAAGGCCGCAAAGCGGGATCTTGAAGTTGTCAGTAATAACATTGCCAACTCAAACACCGTGGGTTTCAAGTCGTCACGGGCAGAATTTGCTGATGTGTATGCATCAACGCTGGATGGCAGTAGTGCCCGGGTCGTAGCGGGTGCCGGTGTCAAGGTGGCTGCCATTACCCAGAGCTTCCAGCAGGGGAACTTCAGCTATACCAGTGGGATTATGGACTTGGCGATTACGGGGAACGGCTTTTTCGTGGTCAATGACAATGGTTCATACCTGTATAGCCGTGCCGGCTATTTCGATCTGGACCGGGACAACTACGTGGTGGATAACCTGGGGCACAGATTGCAAGGCTTTGCATCGGATGCCAACGGCAACATCCTGTCGGGAAGTATTACTGACCTGCAAATTGATTCCTCTGATATGCCGGCCCAGGCAACATCTCAGCTGACTGGCCTTATTAATCTTGATTCTCGTAGTGATATCCCGACGTTAGCTACATTCGATTCATCGGATCCTAACAGTTATAACACGACAATGGCATTCAACGTGTATGACAGTTTGGGTAACCCCCATACCTTAGGGCTCTATTTTGCGAAGGACCAGACAGTCGCAAATCAATGGAGCATTCATTACCAGTTGAACGGTGTGGATGTTGGCACAGCTGATCCACTGAACTTTAATACTGATGGCCAGATATCTACGGGAAGTGGCACCTATACACAAGCGATTTCGGCTGCAACATTGGGCAATGGTGCCGATGCGTTGAACCTGAACCTGGATCTGACTGGCATGACGCAACTGGGTATCAGTTCCTCGGTTAACGGTGCCATTCAGAATGGTTTTCCTCCCGGTAAATTGTCAGGCATCCAGGTGAGTGAACAGGGGCAGGTTCAGGCTATTTACTCCAATGGCCAGACCTTGAGCCGGGGGCAGATCATTCTGGCGGGTTTCACCAACGAGCAGGGGCTTCAGTCGGTCGGTGACAGCTTATGGCGGGCTGGTTATGAGTCGGGTGATCCAGCCTACGGTCTTGCGGGCACAGGAACCCTGGGTTCTCTTGAGGCCGGTGCGCTGGAGCTCTCCAATGTTGATTTGTCGATAGAGTTGGTACGACTGATCGAAGCTCAACGGAATTACCAGGCCAATGCCAAGACCATTGAAACATCCAACACCCTGACCCAGACACTGATGAATATCATCTGATGATGGGGCAGACAGGAGCAGGGCGACATGGATAAGTCCCTTTATATCGGTTTCTCCGGCGTGACCCGTGCGATGCGGGCCCAGCAGGTGCATGCCAATAATCTGGCCAACCTGAACACCCGGGGATTCCGTAAAGACTTTGTTCATTCGATGGCTGTGCCGCTGCAGGGGGATGGTCATACAAGTCGGGCCATGACGAAAGCAATGGGTACCAGCAGTGCGATGGGGGTTGGCCCTGCCATTCATACCGGACGTAATCTGGATATAGCCATCTCGGATGAAGGCTGGATCTCGGTTATTGATGAGAAGGGGCAGGAAGCTTATACCCGGGCGGGCCATCTGCGCCTTGATGCTGAGGGCCAGCTGGTGACTGGCAGTGGTCGTCCTGTCGCCAGTCTTGGGGGAGCGATTGATATACCGCAATACCGTCATATCGAAATTGGTGGGGATGGCACCATCAATATTGTGCCAGTGGGCGGCGTTACCATACAGCCTGTTGCTATTGGACAGATTAAATTGGTCAATCCTGATCCCCGGGACATCATCAAGGGGCCAGATGGCCTGTTCCGGCGTATTGATGGGCAGGAAGCCGATCAGGACGCCGGCGTGCAGGTAAAACCGGGGTATCTGGAAGCCAGTAATGTGAATGCTGTAGAAGAAATGGTTCAGTTCATGAACCTGGCGCGGCAGTTTGAGTTTCAGTTCAAGGTGATGAAAAACGCGGAGACGCTGGCCGCCAGTGGCGATCAGTTGATACGCACAGAATAAAAGGAAGTACAGAGGGGTACAGGGAC
This sequence comes from Oceanospirillales bacterium LUC14_002_19_P2, assembly GCA_002084115.1. Lineage (GTDB taxonomy): Bacteria > Pseudomonadota > Gammaproteobacteria > Pseudomonadales > Endozoicomonadaceae > Kistimonas. The sequence goes on from MUIA01000168.1 coordinate 27,802, forward strand.
GATGAACCCGGCTTTATGGATCAGTAAGACAGGTCTGGCGGCGCAGGATCGCCATATGGCGACGATTTCCAATAATCTCGCCAACGTCAATACAGTAGGCTTCAAGCGTGACAGAGTCAGCTTTGAAGACCTTTTTTATCACATCGAAAAACAGCCGGGTGCACTGGCAGATCAGCAGAATATTTTACCTTCAGGTATGCAGGTGGGTACCGGTGTTCGTGTGACCGGCACGCAGAAAATATTCACAACCGGTAACTACCAAACGACCGAACAGGCTTTGGATATGGCCGTTGTCGGTAATGGTTTTTTCCAGATCGCCATGCCGGATGGTTCCCAGGCCTATACCCGTAACGGTCAGTTCCACATGAATGCCGAGGGCACGATTGTGACGGCCAATGGTTTGCCGTTAGAGCCCGGTATTCAGATTCCCAGTGATGCAGTGACTGTCACCGTCAGTGAAGATGGCAGTGTGATTGCGTCATTGCCCGGTGTTGTCGAAACCGTGGACCTTGGTCAAATCCCTCTCATTACGTTTGTGAACTCGGCGGGCTTGCAGGCCAAAGGGGGCAACCTGTTTGTTGAGACTGCAGCCAGTGGAGCACCTGTCGAAAACCTCGCTGGTGCCAACGGTGTCGGGAAGATCAAGCAGTTCACGTTGGAGATGTCCAATGTCAGTGCGGTAGAAGAACTGGTCAACATGATCTCGGTACAACGCGCCTATGAGATGAACTCCAAGGTGATCTCTGCAGCGGATCAGATGATGCAATTTGTGAATCAGGCGTTGGGATGATTATGAGACTTAATATTCTAATTCTGACGTTTATGGGTGTGCTGCTAACGGCGGGGTGTTCGACGGCTCCTCAGCAGAAAATACTACGGGATATACCGGTTGCTGAGGAAGCAGTTGTTCAGATGTCTGTGCAGCCGGCTGTTATTAACAACGCAGAACATCATGGCAGTCTCTTTCGTAAAGCGTATTCCATGCAGCTGTTTTCGGATCGGAGGGCTTATCGATCCGGCGATATCCTTACCGTAAAACTGGAAGATGGAACCCGAATTACCAAAGACTCCAATACGACAATGGATAAGCGCGGTACGATCGCGGTGTCTGATCCTATCATTTTTGGCAAGACCGGTGCTGATATTCTGGGCGGTACGAATTCACTGGCGTTGAATGTTGCACCCAACCGGAACTTCACGGGTAATACAGCCCTGTCTCGGGGATATAGCATTCAAAGTGGTTATGTCACTGTTCAGGTGACGGAAGTCATGAGTAACGGTGCGTTGCGGGTCAAAGGTGAGAAATGGCTCAAGCTGAATAATGAAGCTGAATTTGTTCGCTTGAGTGGTCTGGTCAGACCTGAAGATATTGATACCAATAACGAAGTGTCTTCCAGGCGGTTGGCGGAAGCCAAAATTACTTATTCCGGTGTCGGTTATCAGGAAAGTGTTCATGAACCGGGCTGGTTAATGAAGCTCGTTAATAGTCCGTTTTTCCCGTTTTAAGCGAAGGAGTCGCTATGGGCAAGGATGCCTGCAAACGACAGATTGCATTTTTTATGGGCTTGTTGCTGTTTTTGATAGCGGTACCGGCTCGTGCAGAACGTCTGCTGGATCTGGTGGATATTCAGGGTGTGCGAAATAACCCATTGATCGGTTATGGCCTGATTGTTGGGCTGAATGGCACCGGGGATAAATCGACAGAATTTACTGACCAGTCACTGAAAAACCTGTTACGGGAATTTGGGGTAACCCAAGCGGGCACGGATCTTAAGTCCAAGAATGTTGCTGCTGTTTCCGTGCACGCCACGTTGACGCCATTTGTACGAGCCGGTCAGCGTATCGATATCAGTGTCTCGTCTCTGGGCGATGCCAAGAGTCTCAGTGGTGGCACGTTGTTGATGACACCACTGAAGGGTATTGATGGCGAGATCTATGCCGTTGCCCAGGGCGACCTGGTGGTTGGCGGTGCTGGTGCCAGTGGTGCCAGTGGTTCCAGTGTCACGATCAATACGCTGACTGTCGGCCGTATCCCCAACGGTGCGATTGTTGAACGCAGTGTACCGAGCAGTTTTTCGTCTAACCGGGAAATTGTCCTTAACTTGCGTGATCCAGGCTTCAGTACCGCCCGTCGTATTGTGCAGGCTGTGAATCAGAAGTTTGGTCCGGATGTGGCCCGTGCCCGCGACAGTGCCTCCATTGTGATTGCGGCACCACGGGATAGCAGTCAGCGGGTGACGTTTATGTCGGTACTCGAAAACCTCGATATTGAGGCTGCCGCTCCCCCTGCGCGTGTGATTTTCAATTCACGCACCGGCACCGTGGTGATCGGACAACATGTCAGGGTGTTACCGGCAGCCGTCAGTCATGGCAGTTTAATAGTCACAATTAACGAAGGGACGAAAGTCAGCCAGCCTGAGGCAGAATCACTCGGCCAAACGGTGGTTACCCCGGAAAGCGAAGTGACCATTGAACAGCAGCGTGGCGCGCTGTTTATGCTGCCGGAAGAAGCCTCCCTGCAGGATATTATTTCTGCCATTAACAGTGTGGGCGCTTCACCGGCAGATCTCATGTCCATATTGCAGGCCCTCAAGCAGGCCGGCGCACTCAGAGCGGAGTTGATCGTCATATGACACCAGGGATGAACATTGATTATTCAGGGATGGTTTCCGGTGCCGATTTATTGACGCATCAGAATAAACCCAAAAGCATGGAGCAGGCGACGAAGGCGTTTGAATCGCTGTTCATCAATATGATGCTCAAAAGTGCACGGGCAGCGAATGAAACCCTCGGGGGGGATGACCTGATGGGGGGCTCGGAGATGTCTCTGTATTACTCCATGATGGACAGCCGAATAGCGACAGAAATGAGCAAGACCGGTGCGTTTGGCCTGGCGGAGGTCATGATGCGCCAGTTCGGTTATGAGCAGGATACAGGTGCCGATAAACCCAAAGGCACCCTGTTGGATCAGACCATATGATCTGGGTGCGGTAAAGGAGTATACCAATGAGTGGTTTGCTGGAAATTGGTAAAAGCGGGATTCTGGCCTCTCAGCGCATGATGGAGACCAGCAGTCACAACGTCACCAATGTCAATACACCGGGATTCACCCGCCAGGATGTGCAGCTCTACAATGCGCCTGGGGTAACGACCGGAAATGGTGTCACAGCGGGTCAAGTACGTCGAATCAATAATGAATTTCTGACGGCCCAAATTCGTGAAAATCTTACCCTCTACAACCAGAAGTCTACGACTGCCGGCTATATGTCCTCCCTGGACAGCTATCTTGGCAATGAAAGTTCAGTATTGACCACGGGGCTTGAGCAGTTTTTCTCGGCAGTCAATGTCGCGACCGTTGATCCTCTGTCTTCCGTTGCCCGTCAAAATATCATCAGTGAGGCCACTTCTCTGTCCCAACAGTTTCATGCGGTGTATGAGCAGCTGGATGGTCAGGCGAGCCTGTTGGATAACCAGATGGAAGCCGCTGTAGAGAAGGTCAATTCCCTGATTGTCAGTATTGCCGGTTACAACGAAAGGATTCGAGCTTCCCAGAACGGGGTCAGTGAACCAAATGACCTGTACGATTTGCGTGAGCACGCTATGGAAGAGCTGTCCGGGCTGGTCGGGATCACGGTGCTGGACCAGGCGGATGGCATGGTGGGTGTTTATCTGAATTCCGGGCATCCCCTGGTGCTCGAATCCCAATATAACAGTTTGACGGTCATTGATGATCCGCTGGATCCCAATATAGTCGGACTTGGGCTGAATAACGGGGTATCTGTCGTACCGCTGTCTGGCAACGTGAGTGGCACTATCGGGGGGTTACAGGAGTTTCAGACGGGCGTTCTCAGTACGGCGCTGAATGAGATAGGCCGGGTCGCCATGGTGTTTTCAGAACAGGTTAACAATATTCTTTCTACCGGTTTTGACTTGGGGGACCGACAGGGCTGGCCCTCCAGTCAGATGATGGCAGACATTAACTGGCAACCGGCTTCTGACCGCGTAGTGCCTGCCGATGGGAATACCGGTTCGGCAGAATTTGGCGTAAACGTCACCAGCCAGACCAGCATTGTGGCTGGTGGCGAGTATGTGATGACCATCTCAGGCGGTAACTATGACATTGTCCGCAGCATTGACAGTGTCAGCGTGGCGAGTGGCACGGTTGCCTCATTGGCGACAACGCCCCCTTCCTTTGATGGCCTGGAAATGCAGCTGTTCACCGATCCGGCCAATATCCAGAATGGTGACGTATACACCGTAGAATTTCCCGTGAGCGGTATTCCTGCAGCGGAAAGGGTTCGGGTGGCAACGAGCCAGCCGGGCAGTGATGCCTTCATGTTGCTGTCCGTTCAGGACGCCCAGCAGCTGACCGCGAGTGATTACGAACTGCGTATTCTCGATAACGGCGGTACGACTGAGTATCGTGTGACCCGAAAGACGGATGGCCAGCAGGTAGGTTCCGGCACGGTACCGGCTACGGCACCGCCGGGTGTTGTACTGGCTGACTTTGATGGGTTGCAGCTCACCATCAATGGCGGAACGCTGAATGCCGGAGAGATTTACCTGCTACAACCCACCCGGCAAGGGGGGGATGAGATCGCTGTCATTAATGACAACCCGACCCAGTTGGCCCTGGCCGGCATCGCATCAACGCCGGGTGACAACACCATTGCCAGAAGCCTGGCAGAGCTTCAAGCCAGTGATGTTATTGGTGGTGAATACAGCCTTTCAGAGGGGTATACCCAGTTGGTGGGACGTGTCGCCGTCATGACGTTCCAGACCGAGACGGCCAAGGAAACAACGAACTCTATGCTGATGAAAGCGCAGGAAGAGCGCAATAATTACAGCGGTGTCAACCTGGATGAAGAAGCCATGACCCTGATCCGTGCAGAGCAGGCCTATGCGGCCAGTGCACAGGTGGTGGCTTCCGCGCAACGGATCTTCGACACCCTGATCGGCTCGCTGTAACAAGGAGGTATTGCCATGCGTGTGAGCACGGTGCAGTTCAACAATATGATGGTCGCTTCCATGCAGCAGCAGGGGAGCGAACTGGCCAAGACCTATGATGGCATTACTTCGGGCAAGCGCCTGCAACAGCCCTCGGATGATGCGCTTGCTGCCGTACAGATATTGCATCTGAACAAGGAGGTGGCCTTCCTTGAACAGTACACTGACAACATTGATGCGCTGGATAATGAGCTGCGTCAGGAAGAAACCCTTCTGACCAACATGGTGAACGTGCTCCAGGGCATCCGGGAAACCATTGTGCTGACAGGTAATGTCGCTGTAGGGCCGCAGGGGCTTGAATCTATTTCCGGTGTGCTGGGTGAGCAGATGGATGAACTGCTCAGTCTGGTCAACTTTCGTCGTTCCGACGGGCAGTATTTCTTTTCGGGGACAACCGCGCAGACGTTGCCGGTAGCAGAAACCGCAACTCCCGGCGTTTACGAATACCAGGGCTCTGAAGGGCAGCGTCAGGTGGCGATCAGCGGCAGTACGGAAGTGGCGGCCAATGATCCAGCGTCAGACCTGTTCTTCAACAGTGGGGTACAGGTAGTGACGAATGTAGGTACCGCAACACTCGAGGAGATGAGTATTCTTGATCTGGATACCTTCAGCCTGTATTCCAGTATTTCTGTAGAAAATGTTGCCGGTACCTGGACGGCCACAGCGACCCCCAAGGATGGCAGCCCGGCCGTGCTCTTGCCTGTCACTGTCACGGCTGATGAATTGAGGATTACCGGGTTGCTTTCTGCCAACATTGACGGCACCACAGCAGTAGGGGATCGCTTCACTCTCACGGCCGTTGATACCTTCACAGCCTTATCTGCCTTTGCTACGGATATTGCCAATGGCCAGAGCTTTGTGCCGGGGGAAGTGCTCGGTGACATGCTTAAAATCATTGATAACACCATCGAAAAAGTGGGGCAGGTACAGACCCGAATTGGTGGACGACTCAACACCATGTCCTCCGTAGGCAACAGCCACGAGGATGTCATTCTGATGAACAAGACCCTGCGTTCAGGCCTGGAAGATCTGGATTATGCCGAGGCGATTTCCCGGCTCAACCTGCAGCAAACAGCCCTGACGGCAGCCCAGCAGACGTTTGTCAAAATTCAGGGAATGTCCCTGTTTGATTACATGCGATAAAGGGCTCTGAGAGCCCCCAGGACTGTCAGAAAAGCAGCGTAATTTTGCCGGTTTTGGCCTTCGCAGATTCAAGATTTACAGAAAATTACCGATTGTTTGATTCAGAACGATCGGAAAAAAAGAGTCTGCCATGTCCAGAATCAGTGGAGTGAACAAGTCGAGTTCTGGCACTCGGCTATCGGGGATGACGGCTACCCGGCAGGTACCAGCCCCTTCGGCCATTACCGGCACAGACCGGCTGGAATTGAGTGACCAGGCACGTCTTCTGGGCATTCTGGAAGATGAGGTGGAGCAGCTGCCGGTTATTGATATGGCAAAAGTAGAGTCGCTGCGGGAAGCCATTCAGTCCGGAAAAATGCCCATCGACAGGGAATTACTGGCCAAAAAAATCCAGCAATTTGAGAGTTTCCTTCAGGATATCGACTCATGACCACTACAGCTTCCGACGCGACGCTCACAGCACTGCGCCAAACCAACCGCCTTCTGACCCGGATGGAGCAATTACTGGAGCAGCAATACCAGTACCTGCTGGCTCGGGATATGGTCTCCCTGGAGCAGGAAAGCAGTCGGCTCTCGGGCTTGATTGAAGAGCTGGAAATTGATGCCTCACAGAGAAACCAGCTCCTGACATCCCAAGGGTTGACCACCGATATGGCGGGAATGAATCAGTGGATTGCCGGATTGCCTGCAGAGGTTCAGGACGACGCACGTGAGCTTTGGACAACCATCAGAAAACAGATGGTGCGCTGTCGTGAGATGAACCTGATGAATGGCCGCCTGCAGGGACGGTTACGTTCTGCCACGGCACGGCTGGTGGAGTTATTCTGGGGTAACTCGGTTGCCAGGGCCGGGTATAACCAGGGGGGGCAGTTGGAACGCGCAAGCCACCCGAGGAATATCGACCGTGCCTGATCAGGCATCCTGACGCTGATCAATGTATTGCCGGATGGCATGATCATCCAGCATTTTCTGTTCACTCTTGATGAGCTTCATACGGCTTTTCTGCTGTATCTTTTCCAGTAATTTTTCCATCGCCTTGAGCTTGCGGTGCTCGCCTGCGGCCTCCAGGCTGAGCTGGTTGTATTCCTCCTGACCACGGTCGACTCGCTGGTGCTGCAAGTCTGCCACCTGCTGGAGAAGGTTTCGAAAGCGGATCAGGTTGATCACGGACATGGGCGTCACCTGGGTATCGGTGTCTGTCCGGTAGTCACTGATGGCCTGCTGCAGGTAGGTCAGTTGGTCACGCTGCTGATTCAGGCTCTGCTCCGACTGGAGTGCTTTTTTCATGGCTTCCCGGTAGCGCTGCTGTTGAATCTCCAGGCATTTCTCCAGGAGCTGGACTGATGTGCTCATGCGACCTCCGTATCGTTGTTACCAGGGGTTGGCGCGGGCGCGGCGCCGCCCTGCCACAGTGAGTAGAGCTGCTGGATGCAGCTGGCATGGTCAATCCGTTCATACATGCCCTGCTTGAGATAGCCCTGCATCAATGGGTAAAGCTGGATAGCGCGATCCAGCTCCGGATCGGCGCCACGCTGGTAGGCGCCGATGGCCATCATGTCCCGGAACTGGTGATAGCGTGAGTAGTAGTGTCGGAAGACCTGGGCCGCCTTCTGTTGTGTTTCGTCGGCGACTTGTGGCATGGCCCTGCTGATGGAGGATTCGATATCAATGGCAGGGTAGTGGCCGCTGTCCGCCAGCTCACGGCTGAGGACGATATGGCCGTCCAGAATTGAGCGGGCGGCATCTGCGACAGGATCCTGGAGATCATCGCCCTCTGACAGAACGGTGTAAAAGGCGGTGATGGAGCCGCTCCCTTCTATCCCGTTGCCAGCTCGCTCCACCAGTTTCGGAATCTGGCTGAAAACGGAAGGCGTGTATCCCCGTGTGGCAGGAGGCTCGCCAACGGATAACGCGATTTCCCGCTGAGCCTGGGCATAGCGGGTCAGGGAGTCCATCAACAGCAGAACATCCTGACCACGGTCGCGATAGTATTCTGCCATGCGGTGGCAGAGCAATGCGGCGCGCAGGCGCATGACCGGGGATTCATCTGCGGGAGCGGCAATGACAACGGTGCGAGCCAGCCCCTCTGGCCCTAAGGTATGCTCGATAAACTCCTTCACCTCACGGCCCCGCTCACCGATCATACCGACAACGGTGATATCTGCCGTGGTATTGCGGGTCATCATGCTCAGCAGGATGCTTTTGCCGACACCACTGCCGGCCATCAGTCCCAGCCGCTGGCCCTTGCCGACACTCAGCAGGCCATTGATCGCTCTGACGCCGACATCGAGGGGATCTGTAATGGGTTTGCGATGCAATGGATTGATCGGCGGACTGCTCAGGGGGATGGTTTCATCGGGCCGAATGGATCCATGGTTATCCAGTGGTTCCGCCAGTCCATTGATGACACGCCCCAGGAAGTGGTTGCCGACCGGAATCGCCATGTCGTGACCGAGGGTTAGCACCCGGTCGCCGGGTTGCAGGCCACTGGCATTGCCCAGTGACATCAGGAAATGGACGGAATCATTAAAACCCACCACTTCTGCTTCAATGCAGCGTTGCTCCCGGCGGGACTCAATCCGGCAACGGTCACCCACCGCCAGTTGGCAGCCGGAAGCCTCCAGCACCAGCCCGGTCATTTTGGTCAGCCGACCGTAGATCCGGGCAATCGGCAGGGCGTTGATCCGCTCTGCCAGTGTCAAAGCTGTAGCCTCACCGGAGGCGGTCATGACAGTCGTTCCTCGACCTCATCGGGCATATAAAGGCGAACCATGTCGAGGCAGTCCTTTATGCGTTGCTCAATATTGGCTTCCGCCTCCAACTCGCCGTTTTCAATCCGGCAATTACCCGGCTCAATCTCGGGTGTAGCGAAAATCTCCCATTGTTCGCGGAGCTCGGGCTTGAACTGCAGCAGGCGCTCGGAATCAACGGGATTGAGATAAATCTGGAAAGTTCCGTCGTTACCCGGCAGGCTTTGCAGCGTATTCCGGACGACCCGGTAAATTTGTTCGGGGCGGCTTTTAGGTTCGCTTCGGATGATCTGGCGAACAATGGTCTCAATCAGTGTGGACAACCATTCGCTCATTTCATCCCGCCGGTTCTCATAAAGGTGGCGAACATTCGTCAGGAGGCTGTTAAGTTGGGTCACCAAGGCAGTAATTTCCTGTTCGCTGTTCGCCAGTGCTTCCTTATAAGCTTGTTCTCGTCCGCTGTTGATGCCCTCCTGAAGGCCTTGCTCAAACCCTTCCTGCCGGCCTTCTGCCAGCCCTTCCAGGCGGCCTTCTTCCAGCCCTTGCTGCTGCCCCTGTGCGTAGCCGTCTTTGCGTGCCAGCTCCATCCCCTGGCGGTAACCGTCGGCAAAGCCCTGCGCGCCATTTGCCTGTAAATAGGCGCTGTGCTGGTCAATCAGCGCATTGATGTCAGGGTAATCGGAATCTGCTGCCAGGGGTTCCTGGACAACCCTTGATGGTGGGGCTTCCTCTTCGCCCGGCCGGATTGCCAGTGCGTCCTGCCGAGGCGGACGGCGGAAGGCCGGAAAGCTGACCCGCTGGCACTGTTCCTCTGATCCCCGAATAACACGACTGGTTTGTTTCATAGCGCGATCCCTGCGTTTATGCGTGTTATTCAATCATCTCTTCATCTCTGAAGTTCAGCTCGATCTCGCCTTCATCGGCCAGTCGTCGAGCCGTATCCAGCATTTCCTTACGGGCGGCCTGCACCTGGCTGGCCCGGACACTCCCCAGGTTCTCAATGTCATCCTGCAGATACTTGGCGGAACTCTTGGCCATGTTGCCCATGACCATATCCATCAGTTCATCCGGCGCGCCTTTCAGTGCCATGACCAGCACATCCTGAGGCACTTCGGCAATGATCCGGTTGATGGCTTCGTCATTAACCTTCGCCAGGTTGTCAAAGACAAACATGTGATTTTCAAGCTCAACAGCCAGGGTCTCATCCTGTTCCTTGAAGTGTGCCAGCAGACTTTTGGTTTCATCCTCGCTGAGCCGGTTCATGATATCGGCAACCTGTCGCATGCCGCTGATGGTGGTGTTGTGACCGGAGTTTAGTTCGACCATGTTGTCATCAAACATGGCGTTGAGTTCCTGGATGATGGCCGGATGTAACTCTTCCAGTTTGGCGACCCGTGACAGCAGATCGTTATGGGTATGCATGGGTAGCCGCTTGAGTACATCTGAGGCTTGTTTGGAGTCCAGGTTGGCCAGTAGCACGGCCTGCAGCTGTGGGTGCTCGTGGGCGATCAGTTCGGCGATAGTGGATGCTCCCATCCACTTGATCATCTCCAGGCCGTTGCCGGTTTCCTCATGTCCAAAGATGGATTCGAGCATTTTCGTGGCGTCTTTTTCGCCCATGGCCAGCTGAAGACTTTTTTCGAGATATTGCTGGGTGCCGCCGATGAAGCCCGCTTCGTAGCGGTATTCATGGAAAAACTGGCTCAGGATGGTTTGCACTTCATCCCGACGCAGGGGCGGCATGGTGGCCATGGCCATGGTGATCTGGCGAACTTCCTGTTTGCTGAGGTGTTTGAACACATGGGCGGCGCCTTTTTCACCCAGGCTCAGCAGGAGAACAGCCACGTTTCGGGCCGTCTGGCTGATCTTGTTGTTATCTGTAGTCATGATGATTCCGTTGTACTCATCCACATTTTGACGACTTGGGCTACCCGCTCCGGCTCCTTGTGAGCCAGTTTCCGGGCACTCACCAGCTGGGTTTCAAAATCAGCCACTTCCGGTGGCAGCAGGGAAAGGGAATCGTCGCTGAACAGACCCAGATCCGGATGGGCGGCCTTGAAAGCCGCAGCGGCTTCGGCGGCTTCATCCACCGGCGCGGGTAGTGGTTCGGGTGGGCTGACAATCTGCTGTACCAGTGGGCGTAGCAGGAACATGATGACGGCGAGGCTCAAAATGCCGCCAATCAGGTAGCGGAAGTAATAGAGAATCTGGGGAGATTCCCACCAGGCAATCCCGCTTTCCGCAATGGCGTCGTTGACGACAAAGTTGGCGGTGTGAATGCTGATCTGGTCGTTCCTGGCCTCGGTGAAACCGATGGCATCGCGCACCAGCTGCTGCAGGTCTTCCATCTGTACGCTGCCGCCAGCCATGGCGCTCTCGTTCAGGACGACCGCAATACTCAGGCGGTTAATGGTGCCTTGCTGCCGGGTCACATGCTTGACCACCCGGTCGACTTCATAATTGCGGGTAAACTCTTTCTGGCCCACTTCCTTGCCGGCAGGTTGCCCTTCACCGGTTAAGGGGGGGGCGTTACTGAGCGTACCGGGTACACCGGTTTTGCCACCGGTTTCCCGGCGCTCACTGGAGTGCTCGCTCCTTACGGCCTGCGCCTGTGGGTCGTACTCTTCGGATGTCTGCTCAATCCGGTTCAGGTCGACATCAGCAGACACCTCAACCCGGAAATTGCCATAGCCTACGATCGGTTCCAGCAGCGCACTCACGCGGTTTTCGTAGGTTTGTTCCAGCTTGTCGATGTAGTCCAGCTGGCGTTCGGCCAGGTCCAGGCCGTTGTTACTCATGGCCAGTTCCCGGGAGAGGAGGGTGCCGTACTGGTCAACAATGGAAATGGATTCGCGCACCATGCTGGGCACACTGCCGGCAATCAGGTTGACGATGGCTTCGACCTGGGTTTTGTCGAGCGTCTGTCCGGGAAGCAGATCAACAAAGACCGAGGCGGACGGCTTTTCCGCTTTTCTGACAAACGCACTTTTGCGGGGCAGCGCCAGGTGAACCCTGGCATTCCTGACTTGCCGGAGACTGATGATGGTGCGGGCAAGTTCGCCTTCCAGACCTCGGCGGTAGCGTACATTTTCCAGAAACTGGCTGGTCCCGAGTGGCTGTTCTTTATCAAGAACTTCCAAACCTTCCGGTTTGTCCGGCTTGATACCGGCAGCCGCCAATTGCATCCGGGCTTCAGGCAGGCGGGCGGCATCAACCAATATCTGTCCACTGCCTGGGTGAACACGGTATGCGATACCGGACTGCTCAAGGGCATCCGTGACACCGCCAACATCATAGATCTCCTGGCTACCGTAGAGGGGCTGGTAGTCGGTGCTGTTGGACCAGATCACCAGGACTATGGCGAGCGCCAGCGACCCGGCCAGGCTGATCAGCATCAGGCCCTGGTATTTCGGGTTTTCCCGGATCATGGTGCTGACCCGGGTGAGTACCTGTTGCCAGCGGCTCTGGTACTCATGTTTTACTGCCGGTGGTGTATGCTCGTCTGCCATGGCGTCCTGCCTGCACTATTCGGTTAAATCTGCATCCGCATGACTTCTTCATAAGCGGAAACGACTTTGTTTCGTACCTGCATCAGCGCCTGGAACGACAGGCTGGATTTCTGGGCGGCAATCATTGCCCCCACCAGGTCGGTGCTGGCGCCGGTTTCAATGGCCTGCATCCTGTTGCTGGAGTCCTGCTGCAGACTGTTGACATGATCCAGTGCCTGCTTGAGCAGTGAGCTGAATGATGGCTGATCATCCGTGCGGCCAAACTGACTCAGGTCGATGGGCATACGCTGGCCGAGGTTGACCGGTTGCCCCAGGTTGAGCAGCGATGCTTCATCACCGATAGGCTTGATCATTCCCTTATCCTCGCTGTTATCGGGGTTCGTCTGTTGTTTTCGACTGGGCGATCAGGGCTTCAATATCGATGCCCTGACGACGAATATCGGCCAGTTTATTGCGCAGTGTCCGGGTCGTAATGCCCAGGGTTTCAGCCGTGCGTGTGCGGTGTCCTTTATGCAGCAGCAGCGTGTTGATGATGTGTTCCTGTTCAAGCGTCCGGCTGCGTTTGTGCAGCTTGTCGGAACGGGCCGCTTGGTGAGTGTCGGGTGCTGTGTCTGGTTGGGGATGGGTTTCCGGCAGCATCAAGGCTTCAGGTTGAATGCTGTTCCCTGTTGTCATCACCAGAGCCCGCTGCACCACGTTTTCCAGTTCCCGGGCATTTCCTGGCCAGCCATGGTTCAGCAGCATCTGTTGTGCTGCGGGACTGAAATGAAGGTTGCGACCCGTCCGGGCAAGAAAATGGCAGGCCAGTGGCAGAATATCGCCCCGTCGCTCCTTGAGCGGCAGGCAATGCAGAGGAAAGACATTCAGCCGGTAAAACAAATCTTCGCGGAACATGCCTTCGCTGACCTGCCGGGCCAGATCCTGGTTGGTGGCGGCAATGATCCGGATATTCAGTCGAATACTCTGGTGGCTGCCAATACGCTCGACCTCCCGTTCCTGTAAAACCCGGAGCAGTTTGGCCTGCAGTGATCCGGCAATTTCCCCGATTTCATCCAGGAACAGTGTGCCTTCATTGGCCAACTCAAACTTACCGGGCCGACTGGTATAGGCACCAGTGAAGGCGCCTTTCACGTAGCCGAACAGTTCCGCTTCGAGCAGGTTTTCTGGTATGGCAGCACAATTCAGGGCGATGAAGGTCTGTGCTTTGCGGGGGGAGTGCTGATGAATGAAACGCGCCAGCACTTCTTTTCCGGTGCCGCTGTTGCCTGTGATGAGCACCGTGGTATCGGTACCGGCGACCTGCCTGGCCATGGCTAATAGTGAGCGACTGGCATCAGATGCCGCAATGGGGCCACTACCTTCATCGACAACCGGTTGCCGTTCCAGCAGTGTGTTCAAACGTTCCAGAGTGATATTGCCGGCAATGAAGTCGCTGGCGCCGGCATGGATAGCGGCAACGGCATCTTCAACGCAGGCATCAGGGGAGGCGATGACGAGCGGCGGCGCCGGGTTATGGCGGCCAACCTGCTGGATGAATTCGAGGGTGGTGGCATCCGGGAGCTGGTCGCTGGCTATGACCAGGTCAATTTTCTTCTGTTGAATCACTTTAATAGCGGAAAGGCAATCAACCACTTTTTCGAGGGTGAACGGCAGCGTTGTCAGTCGTTGGCTGACAGGCGAGTCAAAACCTGTTTCTCCCACCATGAGAACGCTGTGTTTAGTCATTTCCGTATGCAACAGACAAGAATGCGCTTCAGTATTGATATTGGTTCTTACGGCTTTTCATATCCATGAAAACTTCAATAAAACAACGACATATCAAATGTTTTTAATTATGAACAATTGAAATATAGAACATCCCCAGTTCAGATTCGTCAGCCCAAATAGACAAATTCACGATGCCGGTCCGATTGGTTATTGCTAAAAAACATTAAAGTTTTCTGGCGGGTTTATGAATCGAGGGAGTGAAAAATACTTTGGCGTTTTTTTAATGAAAAAGCGTCAAGTATTTATTCTTCTTTTGGGGATGAGGCGGCTGGGGCTTCTTCCAGTGTTTCTGTTTCGTCGGTGTTCTGGGTGAGCGTTTTTTCTTCTTTTGTTAACGAGAGTGAAGGTTGCTCTTTGTCGGCATGTGCCGTTGCCTTAGGCGTATGTTTGGGCTTCTCCTCGCGATAAAGGCGAATTTCAACCCGCCGGTTCTTGGCGCGCCCCTCTTCGGTGTTGTTGGAGCGAACCGGGTAGCGGTCCCCGTGGTAGCGGGTTGTGATCATGGATGCCGCAACACCGCGCTTGAGAATCAGGTTGCGAATAGCATCGGAGCGCTCCATAGACAGTGTTCGGTTGGCCAGTGAGTCGCCAATCCCGTCGGTATGGCCGTCAATATCAATGCGATTCACTCGTGGGTCGGCCAGGATATAAGTGATCATGTCCTGCAGGAATGCGTGATGGTTCTTCTGGTAGCCCTGCTGGCCGGAGTCGAAATAGACAATGGTATGTTTAATCTGGCCAAAATTCACCGGCAGCAGGGTTTTCCGGCAGTCACTGAACGGTTCAATCACATCGGCTATGCCTACAGAGGACAGTGTGATTCGATGTTTGAGCTGGGTATTGGCCAGGATATCAAACTGTCCCCAGAGGCCATTGCTCATCTTGTTCAGTAGTTCTGTTGCGCCCGGTTCATGGCGATAGGCCTGATCCTGAACCGGATTGCTGGCGTGCTCGACATTGGCGCCAAACGGATGCCAGGGCGCGGGGGCAGAAAATACGGTGATGGTGTCAGCCTGTTTTTTCAAAACCGGCGATTCAATCTGCAACATCAGGGGGAGGCCAGCTTCTTCAATGAAGGTGGCGGAGCCAAAGTGTGGGATGGGTTGGGTCAGTTTGCAGGCGAATATGGACGACTCCACCTGCCAGATGGTGTTGTCCATCGGTGTCGAATAATTGCCGGCTTTGGCGCCCATGGCCGCCATACCGCTGATCATCGCCAGGAAAACTACGTTACTGCACTTCATATCCTTATGAATCCAGCGTACTGCTACTGCTTCTGTCTTTTAGTTTAGTGAAAAAGCCACGGCATAAATGGCAGCATGGGCAGTAATCGTGGAGGTGTTAGCCCTTTGGCGTTGGAAAGGGCAATAGCAGGATCGAGTTTGGAAAAAAAGCGCATAAGCTGATGTGTCAAATGACCGGCAGTTTCCGACTCCCATGAGAACCCGTGGTCTCGGAAAGAGGTCTGTGTCAGGGCTCCCGGATCACCGTCACAAAATCAAAGGTATCACCCAGGAAGTGAGACCGGGTGTGTTCCACCGGGGTGTCGTCTTCCAGCAGGCCATGACGCTCCAGAAATATTACCGGGCTGCCGGCGGGAATCTCAAGGTAATCCGCATAGGTTGCATCGACGGCAACTGCTCGTAGGCGCTGAATGGCCTTGACTGGCCGGATGCCTGCTTCGTCCAGCGCTTCATAGAGCGAACCGGTAATACCAAAGGGGTTGTCCAGGAATTTACGGGGGACGGTGGCGTGCTCCAGAGCGACCGGCTTGTCGTCAGCCATTCTGACCCGGAACATCCGCACGACCTCATCACCAGGCTGAAGACGCAGCTTCTGAATTTCATCGGATGTGGCCAAGCCAACGCCGCGCTCAATCCAGCGGGAATCCGGATGTTTGTCCACTGCGAGAATCACTTCCGAGAAGCTGTTCAGTCGATTCAATTCATGAACGACACGCTCATTAACAAAGGTGCCGGCACCCTGGCGCTGGGTCAGGATGCCGTCATTGATCAGGTCGTCGATAGCACGTTTGACAGTGACCCGCGAGACTTTCATGGTGCTGGCGATCTCCCGCTCTGCCGGCAGGGCGTCATTGCACTGCAGGACACCCTGGCTGATCGCTTCCTGTATCAGACTCTGCAGCTGGATATAGAGCGGCGTCGCGCTGTTTCGGAGCGCTTCGGGTTGGCCAAAAATCTGTTCGACCAGGCGGCTTGTCAGTGAGGTATCAGTCATCGTCGGGCAGCGTCAGGTTTGGCGGACGGTATGTTCAAACGCATAATGCCATACCATTTTTCGACAGTTATGTATCCAATCCGAGCCAGAGCATATCGCGACGGCCAAGGCGTCTACTTATCTGTTACCGCATTAAGCGAAAAATAGCGTCGCTATTCGCGCGGATAGGGCTATATTGTGTCGTTACTGGCAGATCAGCATGATGCGTGACTGCGTGTCAGTGTATCCGGTTTTTCTGAGCTATCAATACCATTTTTTGTCTTTTTATGGTTAGTGGTATTGCTCTTTCATGATTTGAATCAAACAGTGGTATTTAAAGAGCGATCCTTGTCGTATACCATTGGCGCACTTTTTCAGCCCGCTTGTCAGTTAGCTCAGCCGGCCAGCCGACAGGTTTCTTCTGTGTGGAGTTGAACGTAATGGCCATCATCAAAGAGATCAAAGCCCGGGAGATCATGGATTCCCGCGGCAATCCCACCATTGAGGCAGACGTTATTCTCGAGTCTGGCGCCATGGGACGGGCCTGTGCGCCCTCCGGTGCGTCCACCGGTTCCCGCGAAGCCCTGGAGCTGCGCGATGGCGACAAGAGCCGCTATTTGGGCAAAGGTGTTCTGACCGCGGTCAGCAATGTCAACGGCCCGATCCGTGAAGCCCTGCTGGGTAAGGATGCGGCAGACCAGCGTGCGATCGACAACCTGATGATTGAGCTGGATGGTACCGAAAGCAAGAATAAACTCGGTGCCAACGCAATTCTGGCGGTTTCCCTGGCTGCCGCCAAGGCTGCTGCTGCCGAGAAGGGTATTCCCCTGTATCAGCACATTGCGGATCTGAACGGCACCTCCGGTCAGTACTCCATGCCGGTCCCGATGATGAATATCCTCAACGGCGGCGAGCACGCTGACAACAACGTGGATATTCAGGAGTTTATGGTACAGCCGGTCGGCGCCAGCTCGTTTGCTGAAGCGCTGCTCATGGGCGCGGAAATCTTCCATAACCTGAAGAAAGTCCTGTCCGCCAAGGGGCTGAGCACGTCTGTCGGTGATGAAGGGGGCTTTGCGCCGAACCTGGCGTCCAATGCGGATGCGCTGGCCGTTATCAAAGAAGCGGTTGAAAATGCTGGCTACAAGCTGGGTGATGACGTCACGCTGGCCCTGGACTGCGCCGCCTCCGAGTTCTACCGCGATGGCAAGTATGACCTCAAGGGCGAAGGCAAGGCTTTCGATTCCGAAGGTTTCGCAGATTACCTGGCTGACCTGGCGAACCAGTATCCGATTATTTCCATTGAAGATGGCCTGGATGAGTCTGACTGGGACGGCTGGAAAGTGCTCACTGAAAAGCTCGGCAACAAGCTGCAGCTGGTGGGTGACGACCTGTTCGTGACCAATACCCGTATCCTGAAGGAAGGCATCGACAAGGGCATTGCCAACTCCATCCTGATCAAGTTCAACCAGATCGGCAGCCTCAGCGAGACGCTGGATGCTATCCGGATGGCCCGTGAAGCCGGTTACACCGCAGTGATTTCTCACCGTTCCGGTGAAACCGAAGATGCGACCATTGCGGATTTGGCAGTAGGTACCGCTGCTGGTCAGATCAAGACTGGCTCCCTGTGCCGTTCTGACCGTGTAGCCAAGTACAACCAGCTGCTGCGCATTGAAGAAGAGCTGGGCAGCAAGGCGACTTACCGTGGTCGTGCAGAATTCAAGTAATTCCTGCTGGTAAGGCTGGCGCTGATCAGCCCTGAAGCCCAAAAAACCTCCGGTTATTCACCGGAGGTTTTTTTGCTGTTCCAATAATGAATTCCCATGGTGCTTTTCGGTTGGGTAATCAGGTCAGTATCAAAAAGGTGCTTCTTCGGATAATACCTATGTGTTAGTTTTTTGGAAAAGGTCTGTAAACGACTCCTTCTTTTTGCTGCCATCGAAAGTTCTTTCTTGTGCTTGTTTTATCAATTTCCTGTCAGCTTATGATGGCTCCTGTTTGGTTCTGTAAGGTATTGTTTCGTGTCAATAAATGGTTTTGTTTGGTTGATAAATGAGTTGCTAGCTTAAATACCATTGTAATACCATTTGTGTATTGGCTGATGATGTACCGGTCAGGTGACAGTGGTATTTGGAGAACCTGGTCCAGGTCAGTCAGCAGGCAGGTGAAGGGTAATCGACAACGGCTTTCGGCCGATGGTATCGAAACAGTTATCGCACTGTCACCGAACAGACACAGTTAACCGTGACACTGGTTAAAACCGGGAGAAACTACATGATCAACATCGCCATCAATGGTTACGGACGTATCGGACGCAATGTACTGCGCGCGTTGTACGAAGCAGGCCGTACCGATGAATTCCGCATTGTTGCGATCAATGATCTGGGCGACGCCAAGACCAACGCACACCTGACCAAGTACGACACCGTTCACGGCCGCTTCAACGCTCTGGTTGAAGCCGGTGAGAATGCCCTGTACGTCAATGGCGATGAAATTCGCACATTCGCCGAGCGTAACCCGGCGAACCTGCCCTGGGCTGACCTGGGTGTGGATGTGGTGTTCGAATGCACCGGTATTTTCCGCTCCAAGTCAGAGTGCCAGACGCACATTGATGCCGGCGCGAAGAAAGTCATTATTTCCGCTCCCGGTAAGGACGTGGATGCAACCGTCGTTTATGGCGTGAACCACGACATCCTGACGGCAGACATGACCGTTATTTCCAACGCCTCCTGCACCACCAACTGCCTGGCGCCGGTGGCCAAGCCCCTGAACGACGCCATTGGTATCGAAAGCGGCATGATGACCACCATCCATGCGTATACTAATGATCAGCGTCTGAGTGACGTTTATCACACCGACCTGTAACGCGCCCGTGCTGCGGCGTTGAACATGATCCCCACTAAGACCGGTGCGGCTGAAGCGGTCGGCCTGGTTGTGCCTGAACTGCAGGGCCGTTTCTCTGGTATGGCGGTACGGGTTCCCACAGCCAACGTATCTGTGGTTGACCTGAACTTCATCGCTGCTCGCGATACCAGCGTGGAAGAGGTGAATGAGATTGTTGCCGCCGCCGCTGCCAAGGCTCCGATGAATATCGTGCTGGATTTCAACACCCAGCCGCTGGTGTCCATCGACTTTAACCACAGCCCGTTCTCCTCCAACTTTGACGCCACCCAGACCCGCGTCCAGGGACGCCTGGTCAAAGTCATGAGCTGGTACGACAACGAGTGGGGCTTCTCCAACCGCATGCTGGATACCGCCAAAGAGGCTGTTGCAAAAGCCCAATTCAGTGGCATAGGCGATGACCTTATTCTGCAATAGCACCTTATGCTGCTCTCAATATATTCTCTACCTCTTTTTCATGGCAATGCAGATCACCTCGTA
>MUIA01000172.1 GCA_002084115.1 Oceanospirillales bacterium LUC14_002_19_P2
AGGTTGGAAACCCTCTCCCTGAATCTGAAGGTCAATCATTTTCAGCTCAGGGCGAAGATTTACATGACCGCTCTGCGGGCATCATTCGAGCAGCTAAGGTTATTCGTTACTGCGTAACTTGAGCTGCTTATAAAAACAGTGGATTAAAGCTGGCGATTGCAGCGTCCATCCTTGCCATACCGGCTGGAATTCTGGTGGGTGCAGGTCTCTCCGTCATTGGTTTGTTTGTCGGCCTGTGTGATGGTGCACGACTCCCTTGAGATAGGGGACAATCACTGCTCAGCAGAGCCAAAGGCGTAGAAAAATACATTGATGACTTCTGTGCTGTCCAACGTATACCATCTGATGAAAATATCCAGACCGTATCACCGGACGAAGACATCACGGTTGAAGCGTCATCAATCTGTGATTCGCAGGAAACCGTGAATCGTACATATCAAGATCAGCTGAAACAGGATACCGCGACAACCACACAAGGAATGGAGTAAAATTTATCGCAGTGAACACCGCAAAAACGCATCCCAACTTTGGCCAATATGCGTTCCTTGCGGATTTTGGTCTCGATTCGGGTACTTAACGGTGTATCCAAAATTAAAATAGTCATCATGCGCAAGATGGCTATTTCTCACATATGGCCAGACTATTTCACGAAGAAACAACTGATCAATGGTCCTTTCCTTGGTATTGTTCCGATAATACTTATTAAACAACGGCTGAAGTTTAGGTAATACTCCTCGAACACTACCCCACAGACCGGCCAGTATCAGCTCACTATGAGAATACCAATCTCGAATCAGATGACAGGACTTACCGGATCTTATCCACTGATCAACAGCCAAACGCTCCTGTAACGTCAGCGGCGAATCCGCATCCCGGATAAGATAACGTGACACGGTCAAATCATCAGCCACCAGAAAGCGCCAGAAAAGACCATAAAAATAGCCCTGATCTTCCGGCATCATAATCAACTCGGCTCCCGCCTCACGTAATGCCATTAACGTTGCAGCAGGCACATTTTCACCACAATAAAAGCGGCATTGCCAACCGGGATAAACAACTAATGCCGCATAGGCATTCCGCACGGCTCCTTTTAAGTAGACAGGATTGTTCCCCCAAAGACTGTAGCTGATAACCTGTAACCCGCTACTTGCCGGTATTTCAGCCTTTGCGCCTGGCTTCATGCCGGTTCTGGTTTCCAGTGCAACCAGCTTATCCGGAGAACAGACAGCCGCATCCTTTGCTTCCAAAGATAGCCGGCCATAATGTTTCGCTGCGTCATAATTCCCCGTTGAATAGGCCAGTTGGGTAATACTATCAAACGCAACCACGTTGTGAGGTTCACGTTGAATCAGCTGCTGTAGCGTTTTCAGGCTTCCCGTCACATCGCCTGTCATTAACTGGAGCGTGCCAAGATTAACAGCGACTTCACTGTCATCCGGTAAATAGCGTTGCAGTGAACGGGTAACCTCCAGAGCGGTGGCATAGTCGTTACATGCATAAAGCGCCATGGACAGATACTTCAAATCATTGAGAGGCGGAGCATCCCCAGACGACGCGTTGATGACCTGCTGGAAATAATCCACAGCATCGGCGAATTGTCCTTGCTTGTAACAGGCCATGGCTTTCTGACGAAGGTTCTGCATGGTATTTCCGTGCTGACTCAATATATCTGGTTCTTCGGCCTCTTGCGGGCATCCTTCAATCGTCCTATTTGCCGGTTTCATGACGCTTTCAGTCTGAATCGATCCAGTCAAAATGCAGCAATGCACTGAAATCATCACTGCCTTTAACCGCATTAAAGATATTTTTTATTTGGACGAAAATTTCATTTGTAGGATAACGCTGTGCATTAAAGGAGTGGTGCCATGCTGTCGCAGAGAGTTCTGCCGCGGTTAACGATTCTGGCAGTTCTGCTTGCCCCGGTTGTATCTGCTGCGCCAATGAGCGTCAGTCTGAGTCGGGATCTCGTCAAACAGATCATTGCTGACAACCCCGGTCATACGTCTTCCGCTTCCCAAGAAGTGGTTCAATCTTCCCCGAAAGCTGATTCGGTCGAAACCAACCATCAGGTTGCGCAGGTCAATGCACTGCGCCAGGCTACACTGCTTGTCAGTGAGATGGTGCAACAGACGAAAGCCAAGCCTGAACCCGTCATGACGGAAACTCAGGTCGCCGTACAGCAGGAAACGGTGGATACGGAACAGCTGATTGCTGAAACCAAGGCCGAAGTGGATACGCTCATTGACTCCACTGAGCCAACTGCCACCGGCACAGAGCCGGCTACCGGACTGGACTTTGCGACACTGCTGGCTGCCAATGATTTCAACGAATCCCCCAAGTATCAGTCCTATGAAGGGCTGGCTTTCGGCGATACCCGTCACCGGGTCAGAAACGGGTTCTGGACCAACATCAAGGCCTTCTCAGCCGAGCGTCGGGATACGGATACCATGTCCGGCTTTGAAGCCAGCGGTGAGTCATTCACAGCCGGACTGGAAACGGACAGCTTCTTGTCTGGCGCACTGTTCGGCGCAGCCATGACCCTTGGCAAGAGCCGGATTGATGATGAGCCGAACCAGGAGCGTAACGACATTCGCTCATTCACTGGCTCGCTCTACAGCTCCTGGAAGTTTGATAGCGCTTTCCTGGAGGCCGGTTTCTCGTTAGGTCGTGCGCGTAACGAAACCCGTCGCTGGGCGACTGTCGGTGGCGGCACCGGACACCTGGAAAGCAAGTACTACGCGAGCACAACCCATGCCCGCCTGTTAGTCGGTAATGTCTACAACCTGTCCCCCAACTGGACACTGACGCCACTGGCTGAACTGAACTACAACCGGATCTCGTTCGACAGCTACACAGAGAAGTGGGACAGCAACTGTACAGGTACCTGTACCGATCCAACCACCCAATACCAGCCGGATTCACAAAGCTCCATGGAAGGCGGTCTGGGTTTGAACCTTGCGGGTAACCTGGGTAATGGCAGAGCACGACTGGTGCCGTTTGTCAGCATCATGGGATACCACAACTTCCGTCGTGATGCGTCATCACATCGAGCCATCTATACCACGGGTATTGATCAGGTTGTCATTACAGCGCCTGAGCGCAATCGCGGCCGTGCTCGTTTCAGCTTCGGGCTCAGCCTGATTCTGGCTCAGAACTTCAGACTCGACCTTGGCGTGATCCGTAACCAGATGAAAGGTTACAAAAACGACAGCGCCAACCTGAAGATCCGTTATTCCTTCTAAACCGGTTTCATCACCCTTCTAAGGCGGCTGTATAGCCGCCATTTTTTTACCCTCAATGTGCATTCAGCAGTTTTACTCTACCCTTCTCCTGCCGTTCGTGTCGCATGATGATCGGGTACATGACAACACTCAAAGCAAAAGCGGTATAAAATGAATAACCAATACCCTGCTCAGGAATCAGCAACACGGTTAACAGCCCCGCGCCTGCACTGACCAACAGGGTCGACATCGCCGGTAGTCGCCAGGCGGCCTGCTTCTCCTCATCATACAGCGCGTCAATATCGATCGTACGACGCCGAACCAGATAATAATCTGCCAGCATGATTCCGATAATTGGCCCAAGTAAAACTGAACAGGCCACCTGAAAAGGAATCAACTTGTCTGCAAACAACCACGGGCAAATAAGCAGCCCAATGATTGCAGAAATCACTGTCGCACGCCGGAAGGTCAGTTTTGAATGCAACGCCATGACAATATACGTCGCTGGCATGAGGTTGGCGGTAGTGTTTGTAGACCACTGGGCAAAGACAATGGTCAGTAAGGCAGCCGCCATAATCGCAGGGCTTGTGTCGTGAAATGTCTTGATGATGACATCAACAGGATTCCACTCCCCCGTCAGGATGCCTGACACCATACCCACCATGATCACCAGTGAACCGACCAGGATCAGCCCCAGAAACTGGCCACCGATTGTCAGCTTCTGCCGATGCCAAAAGTGTTTCTTTTCAAAGCCGGCCGGGCGCCGGATCATTCGCCCCAGATCCGCACTGTTCAGTGCCATGGTAATCCACACACCGGCAATACCGGCAACCGCAAAGGGAAAGCTATACGTATTCCGGGCAGGTGCTGACAGGATATCTGCCATCGATGAATCATGGGTTTTCAGCAACCACATGATGGTACTGGAAAAGAAAATCACCATCAGGGGAATCGCCAGCCAGGCAAACCGTGCCATCGATTTGAGGCCGCCCACCGCATTCCAGACCTAAAGTATCGCAAACAGACCAATCAGCAGATACAGGTTGACGGTAAACGCCGTACCAAACCAGATCACCATCAACTTCTGAACTGCCAGCGCCCCAATCCAGGTCTGAAAACCGAACCAGAAAAAGCAGGGAATGGCACGAATCACACTGGGAATGATCGCGCCCTTGATACCAAAACAGGCGCGCAGGTAAATGACGAAAGGTACACCATACTTCAACCCCATATCGCCATTAAGCACGAGAAGGGCCGATACAATCGAATAGGCAACAATCACAGCCAGAATGATCGACACCGGGCTGAGACGAGGATAGAGCTGACCTCCGACAGCAAAGCCCCCGATATTGATGGTCATTCCCGCCCAGAGCAGGGTGTAATCCCAGAAGGACAGGTTTCGTTGGACATCTGTCGTCGGTCGTAACGCATCATTGCACAAGGTGTTACATGACATGGCTTTCCCCCTCGGATTGCCAGATTCTGTAATCTTGCGAGGTTCGGTCGTCAGCCAATGGATCAGTGATCCCCGGATGCCGCCGAACAAAATCTGTTCAGCAGGCAGGCATTAACCTGACCCATCCGGATGTAACCAGTCAGCGGCTATGCGATAACCTGGGATATCACAGTCATCCCCGTTATCAGTCATGCAGTGCACTCTGGTGTGCAGGATCATTACCACGTCCTATGCAGCGATAATGGCAGTGGCGACACTATTCACGATGTTGGGGTAGGAAACCTTGTGGTAGATCAATACACCGTTATGATTGCTAACAATTTACAATACTAGCCTGGTCTTGAGTCAAACTTATACGGCGATTTATCACTATAATGACGAGAAATCAGAATAAAAACAGAGTTAGACTTGTGATAGCAGGCTATTTATATAATCAGAATTGTTAACAGTAAGATGAATTCCCCTTCGAATTTGAAACACCCTTGAAACGGCCACTACACTTTGCCATGACCATTTATCCAATAGACGTCATTCATAACATCATTGTGATTGACAGCCATACCTGTCTGCCTACACGGTAGATTGACTAATCACCCGATGTAAAAAGGGCGAATCTTGGCAGGAACACATAAATATACGCTGGCAGGCTGTCTGGCCATTCTGTGCTGGAGCACCATCGTCGCCTTTGTGCGTAATGTTACCGAGCAGCTGGGTCCGGTTGGCGGTGCAGCCATGATTTATACCGTCAGTTCCCTCTTTCTTGCCGTGTTTATTGGTTTGCCACACCCGAAGCTATTCAAAATCCGATATCTGGTGATAGGTGGTTCACTGTTTGTCAGTTACGAGATATTTCTGGTTCTGGCGCTGGGGCTCGCCAATGATCGCATGCAAGCCATAGAGATAGGGTTGATCAATTACCTGTGGCCATGCCTGACAGTATTACTCACTGTGATCGTTAACCGGCAACGTGTGAGTCTGTGGCTGTACCCTGCGCTAATCCTCGCTTTTCTCGGTGTCGCCTGGACGGTCAGTGGTGATGAAGGGTTATCCTTGCACCAACTCGCCGCCAATATAGCGACCAACCCTGCAAGCTATTCCATGGCTTTTATCGGCGCCTTTATCTGGGCGGTTTATTGCAACGTCACCAAACGCCTTTCTGGCGGCCACAATGCCATTACCTGGTTTTTTATGGCCACGGCATCTGAGTTGTGGATAAAGTACTTCATCAGTGATGCACCTGCCATGATGTTTTCCACCGGTGCCGTGGTTGACCTTCTGCTAGCCTCGGCAGCCATGGGCATGGGTTACGCCCTGTGGAATATCGGCATCATCGGCGGCAACATGGTCTTGCTAGCAGTTCTGTCTTATTTCACCCCACTCCTTTCAACACTCTTTGCTGCCATACTGCTGAACGTGACACTCAGCGTAACGTTTTGGCAGGGTGTTATTATGGTCACGGCTGCATCATTGATGTGTTGGTGGCTAACAAGAAACAAATAATGAAAGAACCGGCCGAAATACAATGAATATGTCGCCTATTATCAACACAAAAACTCAGGTTAAATATGGCATAATGAGTTGTTAGCAACACTAAGCAATTGATTACCTGATTACCCTAAATTCTTGATTGACTTAATCAGCGGAGAGCAAAGTGAAGAGCAAATATTTACCAGTCTAAGATATCAATCAAGTGTTGAAAGCTCTGATACTTCAGTACACAGCGGAACAATGATCCATGCGGCTATGGGTGGAGAAGGATCTGTATTCCATGAACAAGAATGATGAACATCCAGATCTCCCGACATGGAAGACCTGGATGACTTTCTCACTATATGATTCTACGAGTGTTCAAATGCCCGCTGCCCGGTTTTGCCAATATTTCACCATGGCGATAAACCGTGTTTCCTTGCACCAACGTTTCTACCACCTTCCCCTTTAGTGTTTTCCCTTCATACGGGCTATGGGCACATTTGGCCTTGGCATAGGAGTTGGCCCAGGTGTACGTCCACTCGGCATCCAGATCGACGAGTACAATATCTGCATCATTACCCAGATTCAGCGCACCCTTGTGCGGCAGGCCAAACCGTCGGGCTGGTTGTGTAGCCATCAGTTTCGCCAGCTGCTCCAGACTCACGCCATGCTTGTGATAGCCCTCATCCAACATCAGTGGCAGCATCAGATCCATCCCGCCAATACCCGGCGGCATTCTCCAGATATTGTCACCATGTTTCAGGCGATCGTCATTAGTATAAGGTGTGTGGTCGGTGCCAATCATGTCGAACTCTCCAGCCTTGAGCATATCCCACAGTAACTCACGGTTTTCCGGACTTCTGAGCGGCGGGTTGCACTTGGCGAAGCCTCCGTGCTTTTCCAGATCCATCGTATCCAACACCAAATAGTGTGGACAGGTTTCCACCGTCACATCCACCCCTCTTGTCCGTGCCTGCTTAATCAATTCTCTCGCTTTCACTGTGGATAAGTGGCAAATATGCAGACGACATCCGGTGTGTTCTGCAAACAGGATGACACGACTGATGGCTTCTACTTCGGCAATTTCAGGCCGCGCCTGCTCATGGGCTGCACCATTGAAGATGCCTTTCTCTTCGAATTCTTTCTGGCGGTTAAACAGGATATCCGCATTCTCGGCATGCACACCGACCAAACCGCCAAAACGACTGATCTCTTCCATTGATTTCAGCAGGGCGTAATCCGGCGTATGTGGATAATCCTGGCTCGCATAGGGAATAAAGACTTTATAGGCAACACATCCACAGTCGTTCAATTCATCGTAGTGTCCTGTGGATTTTTCTGTCAGCGCTCCCCAGAACGCCACATCAACTACAGTCTTCTTTTGAACAATTTCACGCTTATATTCGAAGGCTTCCCGATTCGTGACCGGCGGAACAGAAAGCGGCATTTCAATGAGCGTGGTGATCCCGCCCGACGCTGCTGCCTGGGTACCGGTGAGATAATCTTCCCGTTCCGGATAATGGGTCGGTTCCCAGATATGGGCGTGCGGATCTACCATCCCCGGCATCACCACCAATCCGGTCGCATCGATTTCACGACGAGCGTCTGGTGCTGATTCGTTGGTCGTAATGGCAACAATTTTTCCGTCCTGCAGGGCTATCGCCCCATTCACAACACCGGTTTCCAATACCAGCCGACCATGTTTGATAACGGTGTCTACTTGCTGACTCATAACGGATTCCTTATCACTGTCTTTTACGGACAGCGCAGACAAAACCACCCTGCCCTTTTTTACGATTGTTATGCAAACCCTGTCAGAACGAAGGCTTTATTAATTGGCCCGAGCCGGGTTTTGCCGTTACTTCACCGTCGCAAAATACGGTACTTCCCCGAACCAACGTCCGAACCACCTGCCCCCGGATTTCCCGTCCTTCCCAGGGGGTGAGTGCACTCTTCTGCTTGCCCACAGAACGTGTGCCGTCATACATCCAAACATGATCCGGGTCTGCCAGCACGATATCGGCATCCAACCCAACCTGTAGCGATCCCTTGCGGTGTCCCAATCCAAACCGACGCGCCGGGGCGCCACTCATTAAACGCGCCACCATTTCCGGACGAAGACCCCGCTGGTTCAAACCGGCATCCAGCATCAGTGGCAACATCAGCTCTATACCCGGTAAACCCGGTGGCACAGCCCAGATATCACCGTCATGTTTCAGACGATCGTCGTCGGTATAAGGGCAATGATCCGAACCGATCATGTTGATTTCACCCTTGATCAGCATGTCCCAAAGAATCGCCTGATTTTCCCTGCTACGAATGGGTGGATTACATTTGGCAAAGACACCCCAGCGATCGAGATCACTGTCGTCCAGAACAAGGTAACTGGGCAGGGTTTCCACCGTCATGCTGACGCCTCGGGAGCGGGCATGACGAATCACGTCCCGGGCACGCCCACTGGAGAGATGGCAGATATGCACATCACAGCCGGTTTCTTCTGCGAACAGGGCAATCCGCGATATCGCTTCCATCTCGGCAATATCCGGACGGGACTGCAAATGCGCCAATCCGCCGTTGATACCCGCTTTTTCCATGGCTTCCGCCGTGGAATCGATGATGTCCGGGTTTTCGGCATGGAAGCCGATGAAACGGTTGAAACGCTTCATCACTTTCATGGCTTCGAGCAACTTGTAGTCAGTTA
Source organism: Oceanospirillales bacterium LUC14_002_19_P2 (assembly GCA_002084115.1). GTDB lineage: Bacteria > Pseudomonadota > Gammaproteobacteria > Pseudomonadales > Endozoicomonadaceae > Kistimonas. The sequence continues at coordinate 8,849 of MUIA01000172.1, forward strand.
ATTTTGGTGCATCGGGATCTGTGGATAAAAATGTCTTGAACGCCACGCAACCGATATCCACCAGTTCTTCAATCCGATCCATATCATCTGCGGGTAACAACCCCCAAAGCGCGTAGTCTGTGACGACCTTGCTGTTTGCAGTCTCATGCTTCAGTAAAAAGGCGTCACGTGTCGTTACTAACGGAATACTCAGGGGCATTTCCACTGCTGTCGTGACACCTCCGGCGGCCGCCTGACAGGTTCCACTATGGAAATCTTCTCGGATATGCCCGGGTCCGGGCTCCTTGAAATGAACATGGGGATCGACAACTCCGGGAAACACCATCAGGTTTCTGGCATCAATGGTTTCACTTGCCGGCAGAACCACATCCGGCGCCGTGATAGCAGCAATACGCCCCTCTTTAATCGAGATATTGCCTTCTATACAACCGGATTCCAGCACCAGAGTGCCGCCAGTAATAGCAACGTCCATTAATTCTGTGTGCAGTGACATAATGAGATCCCCCTAGACAGCAACCGTGTTTACAACCGGCATCTGAACGACACCGGTTATTTACTAAACATCAGAGGCCAAGCCCTATACCCAGGCTTTGCTGCAGCACCAGTGCAAGACTGGAGATCACCCCAAGCACCATCATCAGGGGGAAGTAGAAGCGAATCCATTTCGCATATTCCACCTTGGCCAGTACCAGGGTGGCGACAAAGAAGCCGGAGGTCGGGAAGAAGATGTCGGTCAGCTGGCCACCCCAGGCATTGGCGGAAACAATCACCTGCTGAGGAATATCCAACAATGATGCCAGTGGTGATAACACCGGCATAGTGAGCACGGTCAGCGCTGTTGCACCGGGTACCAGGAAGTTGAACAGAGACTGGGTCCAGAACACACCCACAGCAGACAACGATGGTGGTGTATTGCGCAGGACATATTCAAGGTAGTACACCAGCGTGTCAGTGATCACACCGCGATCCATCACGACCGCAATAGCGCTGGCTACACCGCACAACAGTGCAGCGACCATCATGTCACGCATACTGGCGTTCAGGTCGTCACAAATCTGCTGGGGGCCTTTACCTGCAATCGCAGCTGCCGTCAGACCAATGAACAGGAACATCCCACCAATCGCCTCAAACCCCAGATTATTGATCAGGATCGCAGCAATGGCTGTCGGGAACATGATGAAACACGCATAGCCAGCAAGAATCTGACGACGTGTCGCGTTTATTTCACCTTCCGGTTCCATCTCTGCCAACTTCTGGCGCATGACCGTATCAGAATCCCGGCTCAGGCTAAGGTGCGGATTCGTTTTGACCTTCATGGCGTAACGCATGGTGTAGAGCACAGCCACCACGACCACGATAAGCAGCACAAGGGCCCGGAATCCGGAACCGGAGAACATCTCCAGCTGGGCAATCTGCTGCCCGACCCCCACAGAACCGGGAATGGTCAGACCATACGTGAAACCCATGCAGGGTCCTAACAAGGAGACCGCCATGGCCGTCATACCGTCATAACCGAGCCGGTAAAACAGGGGTAACAATATCGGGAGATACGCCAGCGAGAGTTCCGGCACCCCGATAAATGCCCCCAGGGTACTGAAAAGCACCATGAGAATCGGGATGATCATGATCGCCTTGTCACCCACGCTGTCAGCCAACTTATGGACGCCAAGGTCGATCAGGCCAGCACGCTTGATCAGCCCCATGCCACCACCCACCATGAAGGTCAGGAAAACAATGGAGGCGGCCCGTTTAAGACCATCCGGTACGGCGGTCACCAGGTCCATAAAGCTGACTGGACTCTGCTCGACCCGATGATAGGAGTCCGCCACCACAAACTCCTTGACACCATGGGCGGTCTCCACGGTTTCCCGCTCATACATACCCGCAGGAATGATGTAGGTCAGAGCCGCCATCACAAGGATGAAAATCGCCAGGACAATGTAGATGTCCGGCATCTTGAAGGATTTCCTGGGTTTCAACTCAGACATGGGACGCCCCTCATATTGCTAACAATAAATCTTATAATTGTTAGCAAATATACGCCGGACGCTGTCATGAACCTTGAGATAGGTCAAACAAAGTGATAGATACCGAAATCTTCACCTAAGACCCGAAATACAATGCTAATGGTCATAAGAGTTTTCTACACCCATACATGCCTTTCCTTTACCCTTGAGATCAACTAAAGTTTTTGCATGTTTTCAAATACCAAGGACTGGTCTAATGCCGCACGTAAAAAAAACGGGCAATCCTCCTTCTGCTTTTCCTTCAACAGCACAAAATCAGGAGGTATCAGTAAAAAAAAATGCAGGCAGAACGGTTAAAAAAACCAAAGGACAGGCCAGTTTCTTGAAAAGTCTTTGGCTGGACATCGTGAACTTTTTCAGCAGTCTGAAAATTCGATTGATCAAAAAAACTGAACCGACAGTATCTATCAAAATGGATGGATTGGGAAACGAGACCCAAACCCATCTCTGCCAAGCCATCAACGCACTCGCCACAGGCAATTGCGAACAGTTTCTGGCATCAACGACAACAGCAAGAAAAGCACTGATGCAAAAGACTGCAGGAAGATACGATTTAGGCACATATATCGGAGAAATAACAAAGCTGCTTGAAACCATTAAAGGTGATCAGAACAACTACAATGCCCTCATTAAACAATTAAGCAGTTCCTCATCCAAACTACATACACTGTGTGGCGTTATGGAATACATCGGCGGCGATGTGCAAAACTGGTCAAGCGAAGAAGGAACCCTTATCTCACTTGCTTATGCGATAACAAGCGTGGTGGTAGAAGAGCTTGCTGGCGCTGAACAGGCACAGGCGCTGTCCAAATCGTGGGGTGAGTCTGTTATCGACAACAACACTTATCAGGAAGTGTTAAGTCAGATCCCACGGCATCTCACATAATATATTTTTGTCCCCCTGAGTTAACACCTGAATTCGTATCATAAATGCATAACCTCTGTAACCAGAGGGTTGCTACAGAGCCTTTGAATTTATTTAGAGCTCAGGGGTAATCTGTTAAGCAATCAAACCATACAGAGGACGCCAAG
>MUIA01000362.1 GCA_002084115.1 Oceanospirillales bacterium LUC14_002_19_P2
ACCTGTGCCTTGAATTCCGGGGCATGCCGTTTTCTTTTTGCTGCCATGACTCCCTCCTGAGGGTCATTTTGCAACCAGAAAACTTAACTTAGCTGACTGTCCAGTTTTTGGGGTCCACTATAAGGTGCTGGAGAGTGGTTTTGTCTACAAAGGAAATCCTGCCAAAAAAGCACGCCCCTTAACCGAAAAAGAACGCAGCTCCTTCAATTACAGCGCAGAAAACTACCGGAAGCTGAAAGACCTGCATATCGCTGAAGGCTATTGAAATAACAGCTTACACAATGGCATCTGCCTGATTTTCAGGCATCGCTTTCTGGAAAGGCGCTAGCTGGTTGCAGTGTTCGTAGACTTGCCTAATAGCAGGGTAAGGTGACAGATCCACCTTAAACCGAAGGGCATTGTAGACCTGTGGAATCAAGCAGATATCCGCCAATGTTGGTTGTTCTCCGATACAAAAGCCTGAACCCGATAACTGAAGTTCCAGCGCCTCAAACCCTGTCGCGATCCAGTGTGAGTACCAGTCGGTTTTTTCCGTATCCGACACACCCAGCTTACCTTGCAGATAATTCAATACTCGCAGGTTATTGAGAGGGTGAATATCACAGGCAATCTGGCAGGCCAGACTCCTGATCTGGGCTCTGAGCCATATATCCCCCGGCAGCAACTGAGGCGACTCAGGATGACTTTCATCCAACCACTCCATGATGGCCAGCGACTGACTCAAAAAGCCCTGGGGTGTTTCCAGTGCAGGTACCAGTCCTTGAGGGTTTCGATCCCGATAAGCCGGCGAGCACTGCTCACAGGTTCTCAGATTGATTGGGATTGAATCGTATGACAGTCCTTTCAGGTTCAGCGCAATACGTATTCGATAAGCCGCCGAGGATCGGAAATAGTCATACAGCTTCATGCATCTGCCTCGTATTGGCAGATACGCTGATCAATGGCACCAAAGACAGATTTTCCCTTGGCATCCAGCATTTCTATCCGTACATGATCACCAAAACGCAGGAAGGGTGTTTGAGCCTCACCGCCTTCAATGATCTCAAGCATCCGCTGTTCTGCCAGACAGCAAGAGCCACTACTGCGATCCGTGTTGGAAATGGTGCCAGAGCCCAGCAAAGTACCAGCGCCAAGATGACGGGTCATGGCAGCATGAGAAATCAGCCGGGCAAAATCAAAGGTCATGTCCACTCCGCAATTAGGCTGACCAAACAGCTCATTGTTCAATTCCACCCGAAGCGGTAAATGGACTTTATTATCCTGCCAGGCATCACCCAGCTCATCAGGCGTCACCACCACCGGGGCGAAGGCTGACGCAGGCTTACTCTGTAAAAAACCAAAGCCCTTGCCCAGTTCGGCAGGAATCAGGTTTCGCAGGGAAACATCATTGACCAAGGTAAGCAACTTGATGTGAGAAGCCGCCTGTTCTGTCGAAACCCCCATGGGGACATCATCTGTTAACACCACCACTTCCGCTTCAAAGTCGATGCCCCAGTCTTCAGACGTAACCTGAACATCCTCGCAGGGACCCAGCAGGTTATCGGAAACACCCTGATACATCAGCGGGTCAGTCCAGAAATTCTCCGGCATTTCAGCACCACGGGCTTTCCTGACCAGCTCTACATGATTAACGTAGGCACTCCCATCCAGCCACTGGAACGCCCGGGGCAGGGGAGCGCCACACTGATACGGATCCATGCTGAAAGCATCCGGCCATTCCCCCCTGTTGAGTAATTCATACACTTCATTCAGCCGACTGGCTTTTTCTTCCCACTCATCCATTGCCTGCTGCAAGGTACCTGCTATCTTGGGTACGACAGCTGCCTGCTTCAGATCCCGGGTTACAACAACCAGTTTTCCGTCTCTGCCATCTGCCAGGGAGGCCAGCTTCACACAGTGCTCCTTCCCCGGTCAGTCCGGGCGATTTATTCGAATATCGGTGCGTGATTACAGAAATTTTTTCTGCTGTATCGGTCTAGTCACCTGTTGATTACAGCAGTTTTCACGGCATTATCTAGCGTATTTGCCGCACTTATTGGTTATTTGCCGCAACATCCGTCTTTGCCGCCATGATGAAGTCATTTTTATGCAACCCGTTAATTTTGTGGGTCCACCAAGTCACGGTGACCTTGCCCCACTCGGTTAACAGGCCCGGGTGATGTCCGTGCGCTTCTGCAATTTCACCCACCTGGTTCGTGAACGCCAACGCTTCACGGAAGTTCTTGAAGGTATAGACCTTTTCGAGTTGCATAACGCCATCCCGCGTCTCAATCGACCAGTCTGGCACCATAGCCATCAGCTCAGGCATCTCATCCTCGGAGACCTGCGGAGCGCCGGAGCGACAGGGTTCGCAAACCCCATTAGCGAATTCAGACATACTGGAATCCTGTTCTCATGGTTCATCTTTGGGTGGATAGCGGGGCTCAAACAGCCCCAGCGTTTTTGCCTTACTGACCATAGCCATGATGTCCATGTCACTCAATTGCTGCAAGACTGACATTTGATCAAGGATGTAATAAACCGATTGCAGGATATCTATGCGGTAGGGCGTACGCATGGCAGCAACAGGGTCAAACGATTCACGCAACGGCTTATCACTTTCCAGGCTGTACACAGTTTCCTTTGGACTGGAGAGAATACCACCACCGTAGATGCGAAGACCTTCAACTGTATCGACCAGACCAAACTCAACAGTCAGCCAGTACAATCGAGCCAGAAAAACGCGATCTTCCTTGTTGGCTTTATAAGCTAACTTGCCATAAGTATGCGTGAAGGCGGCAAAATCCGGGTTGGTTAGCAACGGGCAGTGGCCGAAGATTTCATGGAAAATATCCGGTTCCCGCAGGTAATCCAGCTCTTCCCGGGTACGGATAAACGTCGCCACAGGGAAGCACTTCTCCGAGAGCAGTTTGAAAAAACGATCAAACGAGATCAGGGCAGGAACTCGCTCAACCCGCCATCCTGTCGTACGGGCCAAAACCCTGTTTAACTCTTCCAGTTGCGGCACTCGGTCAACCGGCAACTGCAACTGATCCAGTCCATCGAAATATTCCTGGCAGGCGCGTCCCGGGAGTAACTGCATCTGCCGGGACATCAGAATCTGCCAGGTTTCATTTTCCTCATCGGGATAATCGATATACCCCTGTTCGTCAGGTTCCCTTGCGACATATGCCGTTGTGCTGCTGGCCATGCATGCCTCCGGTTATTCCCTGTTTTGACGGTGTACTGCGTTATTCCTGCAGTACACCCCGGCGGATCTGATCCCGCTCCATGCTTTCAAACAATGCCTGGAAATTACCCTCTCCGAAGCCTTCATCCCCCTTACGCTGGATGATTTCAAAGAAGATGGGGCCAATGACTGTTTCTGTGAATATCTGTAGCAGGAACCGTCCGTCGGGGCTACCATCCATCAGGATGGCGTCTTTCTTCAGGCGTTCGACATCCTCTCCATGGCCCGGTAAACGTTCTTCCAGCATGTCGTAATAGGTATCCGGCGGCGGTGTCATGAAGGCGGTGCCGCCATTCCCCAGGGATTCAACCGTGACATAGATATCCTCCGAACTCAGCGCGATATGCTGAATACCTTCCCCGTGGTATTCCTGCAGATATTCCTCAATCTGGCTTTTATCATCGGAGGATTCATTGATAGGGATGCGAATCTTGCCACAGGGACTGGTCAATGCCCGGGATTTCAAACCGGTCATTTTACCTTCAATATCGAAGTAGCGGATTTCCCGGAAGTTGAAGAGAGATTCGTAGAACTGACTCCAGCGATCCATATTCCCGCGGAAAACATTGTGGGTCAGATGATCGATATTGAATAAACCTTCACCCACCGGATGCTGATTAACACCGTCAATGGGAATGAAATCAATATCGTAAATGGAACCCGATTCCCCGTAGCGATCCACCAGATAAATCAGGCTGCCACCAATCCCTTCAATCGCCGGAATATTGAGTTCCATGGGCCCAGGCCGGTTGATCACCGGTTTGGCACCTAATCCGATGGCACGCTCCATCGCTCGTGCGGCATCTGCAACACGGAAGGCCATGGCACAGGCGCAAGGGCCATGAATTATTGTGAAATCTTCAGCAAAACTGTCAGCTTCTGCATTCAGAATGAAATTGATATCACCCTGCCGGTAAAGCGTTACATCCCGAGACCGGTGACGGGCAATCGCTGTGAAACCCAGCTGCTCAAACAGGGCTGCCAGCGCTTCCGGCTGGCGGGCAGAGAACTCAACGAATTCAAAACCGTCGGTTCCCATGGGGTTGTCTTCCGTGATCAGTGCGAGCTGTTTATTGTCAGGCATGACCGCGTCCCCTCCCACATATTTTTTTATCCTTATCTTTCTTTTTAGAGGGATTGGAAGCCGATGTCTACCAATGCTAATAACGTTTTTTTATATGCATTCAGACCGAATTCGCATTCAGCCTATGGCGAACCCGGAGTGACGTTACGAGGAAAGTTATCCGGGAATTGGGTGGTACGATCGAACTTAGTCGCTCAAGTTACGCAGTAACGAATAACCTTAGGTGCTCGAATGATGCCCGCAGAGCGGTCATGTAAATCTTCGCCCTGAGCTGAAAATGATTGACCTTCAGTTTCAGGGAGAGGGTTTCCAACCTGAAAGCTGAGTAAATCGACAGAAAGACATGG
>MUIA01000100.1 GCA_002084115.1 Oceanospirillales bacterium LUC14_002_19_P2
ATATTGTGGATTGTTGCTGCAATGCCTGGAATAAACTGTGTAGCGAGGCTGGACGGTTGTTCAGTTTATGCTCTCGCCAGTGGGCACTTATGCAGTAGTTAGAAAAGGCGATTGGTATTACTCTTGTTGGAGCTGCAGGCTTGGGACTCTTGATCTCCCAGGTTGACTGGCTACTTAAAAGCGCCCTTTGGGCAGGCGTTGCTTTTCTGCTCTGGTACGCCTGGCTGACGTTGTGCAGTGATCCTGAATCCGAGCAGTTGATACTCAGCGGTAAAGGCGACAGAAGCCTGCGTAAGACCCTGCTGGTTTTGATGGGGCTGTATTTCATCAATCCCCAAGCGCTTGTTGAAGTGGTGGTGCTGATCGGTTCGATGGCGGCTCAGTATCCGGATGATCAGCGCCTGGCATTTACGGTGGGCTGTATTCTGTCGTCCTGGATCTGGTTTTTTTGTTTTGGCTACGGCGCCAGGCGCCTTTCACACCTGTTATCCTCCCGAACCGCATGGCTGTGGATGAACCGTATTACTGCGATGGTTCTGGTGATTGTTGCCGCCTCAATGGCGAGGCAGGCGCTGATGACATAGTCCTGTCACTGGCTGAATTTCCGGAAATGACAGGACCATGGGAGGACGTAGTCAGGTGTCAGCTTTTACCAGGAGAAAATGTCTTGGTTTTCTCGAACTGGCCGTCAAACAGACCGTAGCGGACGTAGCCTTTGGTATCGGGCAGTTCCAGTGTCCAGCTCTGCCCTGCATAGAGACGGGTACCTTCTGAAAGAGGTTTACAGCTGTCGTCTTTTTTACTGGAGCAGAATTTTCCGTTTCTTAAGACAGCGTTCATATTGCCTTTGTTGGTAAAGACGATTTTATTGCCTTCCCATTTTGCCACTACGTCATACTTCGGGTTGGCGGGGCGAATAAATACCAGCGCCTGGTAGGCAATCAACAGTTTGATGGCTGTCTGTGTGGCCTGAATGTCACCAACAACAGGGCGGAAAGTGACCCGATAGACTTCCTCTTTTGCGTTGGGGGTTTCCAGGCTGACCAAGCGTACTGTTTTGCGGCCGTTGGGGGGGATAATGGCTTTCTGGGGTGTCGCCAATAGTTTCAGCTTGTCCGGATCCGTAATCCGGATGTGCTCTTCATTCTCTCTTCCCGGGTTAACCACCTTGTAGACTTCTGTCTGAAGATAGAGGTTTTCCTGATCCGGGTTGGACACCATGATGTCCTGCCTGGGAGGCTGCCCGGGCTCAAAGTAAACGATCATTTTATCCAGGGACATACTGGCGTGCAGCGACGATGCCGTTACCGACAACAGGGTGACCAGCAGGGGGGGAATAATCCTTCGCATAGTATTGGCTTTGTCCAGAGAGCGGGGCTGTATTATTGCGATTGTAAGTAGCTACCGCACAGGAATCCAGCGTAAATCCTGTTGCTGGATTACTCGGCAGCTACCGTAACCTGGGCGGCGCCGTAATAGCGGCTGTCCTGCAGGTTGTTCCTGGCAGAGTTGCTCAAGTTGATAGAAACGACGGGTGAGGTGCTACAGTCCTTCTGGTTACTGAGCGGCAGCGTCCTGGGGGTTTGAAGATTAATGGGTGACGTGCTGGACTGGTCGTTTAACACCACCTGGTAGGGCACTTCATTCCCACCATCGGAACTCAGGACCATGCGGCTGTCATTCCGGCTGCCACTTGCCTGCAGGGAGTAATGAGACATGCCATTGCCCTGGATGCACAGTTTTTGCTGCAGCGTATTGGTAGGGATGATTTCTTCGGGAGCCTCAGGCAAGGCTTCCGTTTCTGCTGTGTTACTGGATGGTGCGGATGTTGTGTCTGCGACTTGCGTGCGGGATTCCGCAGCCTGTCGCGCTTGAATGCTGGATAACACCTGTTTGGCGGTTTGTACTGTGACCGTTGTATTTGTGTTGTTGCTGGCATCTGCGGCAGAATCCTGTGCGGCTTCTGGTTCGCTGGAATCCGGGGCAATGGCAAAGGTCTGTACGGTCAACCTGGGCGCTATGACCAGGGTAATGGTAAAACTACCACTGGAGGTTTTGCCCACCGTCCCCTGGCTGGCTGCCTTGGACAGGGAGACATTGCTTGCGACTGATGCCAGAAACAGCGCCAATAAAAAGCGACTGACGACACCACCAGGGCGGAACTGCTGTTGACTGGGCGCGCACGCTACAACCGGTATACCCCGGTGCGAGTGGTGAAGCCCGACTACTCGAACATCCATGTTACGACTGGCCTTCACTGATTTCTGATTTCAGTATAGGCAAGTGGAAAGGCTCTATCTTGGTGTTGAAGCGGTGTTTAAGCGCCCATATCTGATAAGGAGAGGGGGGCGATCATTGCTTCTGAAATAAAGCCGCAGATGGCGCCGGAATTCTGACGAAAACAGGTATTCATCCCGCGTCAGCTGCGGGAATCCCAGTATCAACCGGCTCGGGAATCCGTTACAATTCGTCGCTTTATCGTACTGCGGTAGCAACACCCCGGTCTTTTCGAGTGACGAATCCGGAGTCTGTCTGGATATAGGTTGCCTCTGCAGCAGGGTATATCCAGACGGGGTCATGCATTCGGCCTCGCCAACACATTTGCCGTGAATTCTTAACTATCATGTGCAGCTAAGGTTTGCGTCACCTTCGGTGAGGGAAACCTTATATTGACCAGAAAGGCGCATTTATCATGTCAGAAAACATTCCTCAGTTCCGGGAACTCGGACTGTCCGAGCCGATCCTGCAGTCTTTGCAGGAACTGGGTTATGAAACTCCCTCCCCGATCCAGGCAGAAAGCATCCCACTGCTGCTGGATGGCTGTGACCTGCTGGGCCAGGCCCAGACCGGTACCGGCAAAACTGCCGCATTCGCGCTGCCGCTGCTTAACAATATTGACCTGTCCAGCAAAGCAACCCAGCTGCTGGTGCTGGCGCCAACCCGTGAACTGGCGATCCAGGTTTCTGAAGCATTCCAGTCTTACGCCCGTCACCTGAAAGGGTTCCATGTGCTGCCTATCTACGGTGGCCAGAGCATGGGCCAGCAGCTGCGTCAGTTGCAGCGTGGCGCCCAGATTGTTGTCGGTACGCCTGGCCGGGTGATGGATCATATCCGTCGTGGCACCCTGAACCTGGATACCCTGAAAGCCCTATTGCTGGATGAAGCCGATGAAATGCTGAAGATGGGTTTCATCGATGATATCGAATGGATTCTTGAGCATACGCCGGAAGAGCGCCAGATCGCGCTGTTTTCCGCCACCATGCCGGAAGTCATCCGTAAGGTCGCGCACCGTCACCTGAAAAATCCCCGCGAAGTCCGCATCAAAGCCAAGACGACGACTGTTGACACGATTGAACAGTCTTACTGGCTGGTCAGTGGTCTGCACAAACTGGATGCACTGACCCGTATCCTGGAAACCGAAGAAAGCGACGGTTTGATCATTTTCGTGCGCACCAAGACCTCTAGTGTTGAGCTGGCGGAAAAGCTGGAAGCCCGTGGTTATGCCAGTGCGCCGCTGCACGGTGACATGACCCAGGCCCTGCGTGAGCGTACCGTTGAGAAACTGCGTGAAGGCACACTGGATATCGTGGTGGCGACCGATGTGGCCGCCCGTGGTCTTGACGTTGAGCGGATCAGCCACGTTATTAACTACGATATTCCTTACGATACTGAAGCTTACGTTCACCGTATCGGCCGTACCGGTCGTGCCGGCCGTAAGGGTAAGGCAATCCTGTTCGTCGCTAACCGCGAGCGCCGCATGCTGCGTTCCATTGAGCGCGCGACCCGTCAGACCATTCAGCAGCTGACCCTGCCGACCCGTGAACTGGTGGCGGAGCGTCGTGTGTCCAAGATGCTGCAGCAGGTTCAGGAAGCCCTCGACAGCGAACAGCTGGATTTCTTCAAGGGTGTTGTGACCGATATGCGTCACCAGACTGAAGTCGACACCGTCGACCTGGCAGCTGCCCTGTTGTTCCTGGCACAAAAAGACCGTCCCTTGCAGCTGAAGGAAGAGCCGGTACGTACCCGTGAGCCCCGTCAGCGTGATGATCGTGAAGGTGGCCGTGATCGTCGTGACCGTGGCGATCGTGGTGAGCGCCGTTCCCGGGAATTTGCCAATGTGAACATGCAGCGTTATCGTCTGGATGTGGGTCGTGAACACGGTGTCATGCCGGGTAATATCGTTGGTGCCATTGCCAACGAAGCTGAGATCGACAACCGCTATATTGGTCACATCAAGTTGTTTGATAACTACAGTACCGTGGACCTGCCTGAAGGCATTCCGGGTGAAGTCCTGCAGCACCTGCAGAAGGTGCGTGTCTGTGGTCGTCCTCTGAAGATGGAGCAGGTTCCCGGTGGTGGCGAGCAACGTCCACCGCGTCGTGGAGGCCAGGGCGGCAACCGTCGTCGTGAAGGTGGCCGTGATGGTGGTCACCAGCGTCGTTCAGCAGCCAGGACTGAATAAGGTCTGAAAAAAAACCGCTATTGAGCCACTCAATAGCGGTTTTTTTATCTGCCCGGTTTTTTGTGTACGCCCGGCATGGGCATGAACTAATGAGGTGAAAGTCCTCTGTAGGAAGATCACCATCGAAAACCATGTTGTGAGTAGATGATAACTACTACCGAATGGCAAGGGCTTAACCGCGAGGTT
>MUIA01000363.1 GCA_002084115.1 Oceanospirillales bacterium LUC14_002_19_P2
TGACTCATTACCTCGCTTGGCGGCGCGCTCTAACAGAGCGTCATAGGCTGACGACTGCACGCATGTTCGAGAAAATCATTGGACATTGGTGCTACCAACCACAAGGGGTAACTTAGCCGGCATAGCCGGTGCTATATCCCATAGGAATTGTATGATGCGGCAGGCAGTGATCTCTGCCATCATGCGATACATTCTGGAATGAATAATAAATACTCAGTCACTGTCTTTTGATTTGAAGCGGAACACGATTATGCCAGAGCAGCCAATACTGTTGTTTGAGCAGCAGGATCACATTGCCACGATTACATTGAACAGACCTGAAACGCGCAATGCCATTTCTGAGTCCGATATGGTTGAGGCCCTGGTGTCGGCCTGTCTGCGATTGAATGAGGATGACTCGATTCGTGTAGCGATCCTGACGGCCACAAGTAGCACCTTCTGCTCGGGTGGCAATATCAAGGATATGCGAGATAAACAGGGCATGTTCGCTGGCGATGAAAAGGCATTGATGGAGAATTATCGACAGGGTATTCAGCGCATTCCCCTGGCTTTGTCGCAGGTTGAAGTGCCGCTTATTGCTGCAGTCAATGGTGCGGCCGTCGGTGCGGGCTGTGACCTTGCTTGTATGTGCGATATTCGTATTGCCTCGGACACTGCACTGTTTGCGGAAAGTTTCATCAAAATGGGGCTGATTCCGGGGGATGGTGGTGCCTGGTTCTTACCCCGTGTCATTGGTATCAGTCGTGCGACAGAGATGGCATTGACCGGGCGATCCATTAATGCGGAAACAGCCTGTTGCTGGGGGCTGGTTTCGGAAGTGGTGAGTGGGGATCAACTGATGTCCCGTGCCAATGCAATTGCAAAGGAAATTGCTGCCAATCCCCCGCAGGCCTTAAAAGCCACGAAACGACTCCTGAAGCAGGGACAGACAATGACATTGTCTGATCTGTTGGAAGCATCGGCCAGTATACAAGCGACGTTGCACGGTACTCGGGATCACAGCGAAGCAGTTAATGCCTTCCTAGAGAAACGGGATGCCCGGTTTACCGGGCAATAATCAGTCAGGGCGTTGTTGGGCTGGCCAAACCGGATTGATGAGCATTCGCCATAAAGCCCGGCATACGGGCCGGGTTACCGGTGGAGATCGCGATGCAGGTGTAATCAATATCCGCAGTCACCAGTGTGGCGCCATCGCTGGTGCGAATAATCTGGAAATGGCGGCTGGCATGCAGACGGTTAGCCTTTGTTAGCCAGGTGCTGACCTTCAGCAGACTGCCTGAGGTGGCGGCTGCGTGATAGTGAATATGGGTGTCTACGGTTGCCATGGCGCGATCTGCCTGTTTCCAGGCGAACCAGGGCGCGCCCAGGTCGGTGATATGCAGCCAGGCGGCCTGTTCCATCCATTGCAGATATACCGTGTTGTTCACGTGACCCAGGCGGTCAGTATGTTCGAATCCGGCCGACACCGTCATGATAAAAGGTGACGGCAAATCCCATGTCCATTGTGTTTTGCTCACGTGTACAGCCCTAGCTTGTTATCGACGCTAACTGGCATGTTAGAGAGAGGTATCATTCTGTACAACCCCGGGGGGTGCGATTGCGGGTTGTGAGGGTATAATCGCACCTATTGTTTCATTGGTATTGATTGAGAGTTATGAGCCTGTCATTACGAGACCAGTTACTGAAAGCCGGTGCGGTCAGCAAAAAGCAGCACCAACAAGCCCGTACCCAGAAGAAAAAGGATCGCAAGGCCGGTAAGGAAGACGATTCTGCCGCCAACAAAGCTGCGGCCCAGAAGGCCCGTGAAGAGCAGGCGGCCCGTGATCGGGAGCTGAACCGTCAGCGGGAAGAGGAACGTACCCGCAAGGCGATTCAGGCACAGATCCGTCAGCTGGCGAGTGATCACCAGGTCGCGAAAGAAGAGGGTGAAACCGCTTACCGTTTCAATGATCGCGGTACGATCAAGAAGTGGTATATCTCGGATAAACAACTGGATCGGATTGCCAATGGACAGTTAGCCGTGATTGGTCTGGATGACCAGTATTATCTCGTGCCTTACCGTATTGCGGAAAAGATTGCAGAGCGTGACGAGGCGGCCATATTGGTTCTGAATACCCGCAAGGAAGTCGATGAAGATGATCCGTATGCGGATTACCAGATTCCGGATGACCTGATGTGGTAAGACGATGATCTCCGATGAATAAAAAAACACCGGCAGTTGCCGGTGTTTTTTTATGGCGTTTTTTTTCAGAATGCGGCCACTTTTACCTGACGTAATTCATCAATAAATAAGCGGGTTTCTGCAATCACCACATGCCTGAGACCGATCAGACCAATCAGGTTGGGTATTGCCATCAGACCATTCACGATATCCGCCAGAATCCAGATCATATCCAACGTCAGGAAGGCGCCGGCGCCAACCAGCAGGATATAGATCAGACGGTAAATCCTCACCCCACGAACGCCAAACAGGTAGGTGAAGCACTTCTCGCCGTAGTTACTCCAGCCCAGGATAGTGGTGAACGCAAAAAAGACCAGGCCGATGGTGACCACATACTGGCCGGCAAAAGCAGACAGTCCCGTTGCAAAGGCTTCGCTGGTCATGGCAGCGCCTGCCTGTTCGCCCTGCCAAGCACCGGTGATGACCAGTGTCAGGCCGGTCATGGTGCAAATGATCAGGGTATCGAAAAAGGTGCCGGTCATGGCGACCATCCCCTGTTTCGCGGGTGAATGCGTCTTTGCCGCCGCAGCGGCAATGGGAGCGCAACCCAACCCTGCCTCATTGGAAAAGACCCCCCGGGCAATACCCGACTGAATAGCCAACATGATTGTTGCCCCAAGGAATCCGCCGGCCGCTGCTGTTGGTGTGAACGCACTGCGAATCACCAGCGCAACGGCATCCGGCAAGGCGGTGATGTTATTGCCCAGCACCAGGAGGCAGGCGCCTATATAGAGCAGGGCCATGAACGGGACTATCCTGGTTGCTACGGCGGCAATGCTGGTGATGCCTCCCAGGATGACCATGGCAACCAGGAGGGTCAGTACCGTTGCTGAAATACTGACCGGAATGCCAAAGGAGAGGGCGGCGGCATCGGTGATGGCATTGACTTGGGGAAAGGTGCCGATCCCGAAAAAGGCCACGGCAACACCAAAGAGCCCGAACAGGCGAGCCAACCAGCGTTGTCCGAGACCATCTTTCAGGTAATACATGGGGCCGCCGGCCATCTGACCCTTGGTATCGGTACGGCAGTATTTCACGGCCAGTAGGCATTCGGCGTATTTGGTTGCCATGCCAAAGAACGCGGCGAGCCACATCCAGAATAGCGCCCCCGGTCCGCCGGTCTTGATGGCGGTAGCGACACCCACGATGTTGCCGGTGCCGATAGTGGCTGACAATGCGGTGCAAAGTGCTGCAAAACTCGATATATCGCCCTTGGCGCCAGTGTTGTCCCGGGTGAATAGGAAGGCGAGCGCACGGGGCAGGTAACGGATCTGCAATAGACCCAATCTGAGGTTGAAGTAGACACCGGTACCTACGAGAAGAATGAGCAGGGGCGGTCCCCAGACCCAGTCGTCCACGGTTTCCAGTACTGTATGTAACGCGTCGAGCATGTAAATCCTCCGTCAAAAACTGATACTGCAGCGTTTTTTCAGAAGGAGAAGCAGGTTGTACTCCAGAAGGGCGTAAGATTAGACGACACCGCCAATAGTGGCAGTAAACGCATCGGTCCCGAAAACGGAATAAGCCTGTCCCCTGTCCTTTTGCCTGAGAGTTTCAAACAGTTTTTTAAGTATTGTTAAAAAACCGTTTTTGCTCCTTCGGCGTCCGGTTTTGCACCGGATCTCTCCAGAGGCCCGTCCAGTAGCAGTCCACGTCATCCGACGTACAACAAGGGCTGTTCGTCGGGGGAGACACCTGAAAGATTTACTTCTTCGGTGGGTGATGGCTCTGAATAACCACTCACCGCTCTCCTGCTACCTTCATCCGGGTAAGGCTTCATGATGAAGCGGTGCCATTGTAACAATGGCACCGGGAAAAAACATCGGGAGGTGCCATCAGGGATGTCCGTATTCCTGACGAATGTGTTTGAGGTTATGACCGAAGTTGCAGTTGAGTCATCGCGTGGCGGCAGCTTTCCTGCATATTCCGTTCGAAGTCAATGTCACCCTTGCGCTTGCGAATGCCTGCCCTGCGCAGTTTCAGAATGATACGTGGCTCCAGGTTATTCAGTACCAGGCCGGTATTACGTTTCTGCAAGTCGTTCAGGATCTTTTCCATGGCGATGATTGCCGTCATGTCGACCATATTGACGTCACTCATATCCAGAATGACGACCTTGATGTGGTCATCCATACGCTGGATCATACTGAGCGCCCGCTGTGCCGCGCCAAAGAAAAGCGCGCCGTTGATATCGTAGATTTCGATCGGATCCGGCAGTGAAACGGTATCCTCGTGGGCATGGTGTTCAACCCGGTCGGCGCGGGTTAGATCACTGATACGTTTGATTAACTCAAGTTACGCACAAGACTGAAAATACGGCATTATTGCCGGTATGAAACACGATCTGATTGAGCTGTACTCTGACTACCTTCTGTCCTCTTTTGGCAAAACAACCGCAACCGGTT
>MUIA01000364.1 GCA_002084115.1 Oceanospirillales bacterium LUC14_002_19_P2
TGATGGGGTTGCCGACATGTCTGATCCTTCAGAAGTTTTGATCTATACAAATCAATCGTCTTCTAAAGGCTATTTCTGTTGCAATCCCTCACTTTTCATCCGCCAACCTGTAAAAGCACCGGAGAATTTTCTGGCAGGAAACCCTGTGGCAGGATAGGGCTTTGCTAGACTATTTGGCTGATTTGATGGGGCGATGAGTCCGCAGTATTGATCATTCCGGCCATGATTCAGATCAACCGCACTGACCGGCCCTGTGGCTAGAATAGGGCATGGGCGGGATCTTGTTAGCTACAGAGGGAGTCGAATGAACAAAGAATACGAGGTGTTTTGCCAGCGGCTGAAAACCCGGCAGGATGAGCTGGAGCGGCGTGTCGCCAACATTACCCGGGATGTGACCCGTAAGGCTAGTGCGGACTGGTCCGAGCAGGCCCAGGAACGTGAAAATGACGAAGTACTGGATGCATTGGGTAATGAAGCGGTGGCTGAATTGCGACTGATCCAGAAAGCGCTGGAGCGAATAGAGGAAGGAGACTACGGGCTTTGTACCGGATGTGGTGGTGACATTCCAGTGGCGCGCCTCGAAATCATGCCCTATACCGACCTCTGCGTGAAATGCGCGGAAAACCAGGAATAAGCGAGGCGGGCGTATGCTGGTGTTAGGCCGCGACGGTCTTACCCAGGATTAGCTGGTTGTAGTGCTCGACAAACGCTTCCAGTGAGTGGCTGTTTTCGCTCTGGTAATGTAGTTGCCAGAGGGCGGCAAGCTGCTGTGGATCATTGGCCGCGCTCGGGTCGTCATTCATTGGGGTGGCGCTCAGGTACACCATCCATGCAATGGCGGTTGCATAGGAGAGATTGGTGGCGAGTTCTGCGTGCGGGTGTAGCAGAAATTCCCGTTGGCTGGCCAGCCCCCTGACCTTGCTGGCCAGTTCATGCTGATTGTAGATAAAGGTGTCCCAGATTCTACGATGGGTTTCCGGGCTAATCTGGTAAATGCCGAGTGAGGCATGATTGGCAAGGTGGAGGTGGGAGCCGAGCCCGGATTCCACGGCTGCTGTACCCAGAAGCAGGTTTTCTGCTAAAGGCGAGCGCATATCGAGATGGTCTAACGTGGGTTGGACGACATACTCTCTGAATTCGTCTGCGCAGATTCCCATGGTCTTCAGGCTTCCCTGCCTTAAGGTTCTATAAACGGGGAATCGGCGGTAATGCCAATAGCTTGATCAATAGCTGCAGAGGCTGAAACTGGGAATGCCTTCCGCGTCGAGGCGTTTTGAGCCACCCAGTGCCGGAAGGTCAATGATGGCGGTGGCTTCGACCGGTTCGGCGCCCAGTCGGCGGCACAGCTTGGCCGCAGCGCAAAGGGTTCCGCCAGTGGCAATCAGGTCATCGGCTAACATCAGGCGATCGCCCTTTTTCAGTGCGTCCGTGTGAACTTCGAGGGCGGCAGAGCCGTACTCCAGTTCATACTCTTCGCGAATCACGTCATAGGGCAGTTTGACGGGCTTTCTGAAAATGACCAGTGGCAGGCCCAGTTTGCAGGCCAGTGGTGAGCCAACCAGAAAACCGCGAGCGTCCAGTGCGCCGATATGGGTGATGTCCTGGTCGCGATAACGCTCAGCCAGGGTGTTAATGATCATTTCTGTCCCTTTTGGGGACTGGAATAGGGGTGTGATATCGCGAAATGTCACGCCGGGTTCGGGCCAGTTGGGTATGGCCCGAATCAGGGAGTGGAGCAGTTGCTGGTCAAAAACCATCAGAGCATGAGTCCTGCGCTGCGTTACTGAATGTTGACAATGTCCTGGTGTTCAACGAGCTTGCCACCGGCCAGGGCGCACAGCTCCATGGCGTTGGTGATCTCAATCTCTTTACCGTTGGCGTTGATCAGGCTGTTTTTCTGGAAACGGGTGAACACGCGGCTGACAGTTTCAACCGCCAAGCCCAGGTAGTTACCCATTTCATTGCGGGACATCGACAGTCGGAAAGACTGTGATGAAAAGCCACGACGACGGAACCGGCTGGCCAGGTTGATCAGGAATGTGGCGATCCGTTCGTCGGCGTTTTTCTTCGATAGTAGCAGCTTCATCTGCTGGTCTTCGCGAATTTTACGACACATGACTCGCATCAGCTGGCGACGCAGCTCCGGATAGTCGTCAGAGAGCTTTTCCAGGCGATCAAACGGGATCTCGCAGACCATAGTAGTTTCAATGGCTTGGGCAGACACCGGGTAAGCTTCTGTATCGAGACCGCTCAGTCCCACCAGTTCACTGGGCAGGTAAAAGCCCGTGATCTGTTCTTCGCCTTCGTTGGTGGCCGTATAGGTTTTCAGTGCTCCGGAGCGTACTGCATAGACACTGTGAAAAGGATCGCCTTCGAGGAACAGGTGCTCGCCTTTTTTCAGCGGACGTCCTCGCTTGATGATCCTGTCAAGTTCATCAATATCTTCAATTTTCAGCGCCAGTGGCAGGCAGAGCTGACTCAGGCTGCAGTCTCTGCAGGCCACATGAGTCACTTGCCGCACATTCAGCTTGGACACCATACAAAAGAACCCCTGTGAACCGGTGGGTGTAAAAGTCGTTGCGGCCGTATTGTAGGGGATTCTCCTGACAAGTTTAAGACTGTGAGGATACGTATCTGAATGTTTCATGAAAAAAAGCCGGTTTCAACGTCAGAAAAAGGCGTGAAACCGGCGTTCTTTCAGAGCTTAAGGTAAGAGGGTTAGATAACCCGTGAGAAACGCTGAACTTCGGCCACCTGCTGATAGGCGTCGAACTGCATGCAGATATTGCGGATCAGCAGCCTCCTGCGGGGTTCGACGACAATGCTCTTTTTATCCATTTGAATCAGGCCGTCTGTGGCCATGGTGCTCAGTTTCTTGATGGTGTCTGCAAAATAGTCATGGAACCGAATGCCGAACGTTTCTTCAATGGGCTTGATGTCCAGTCGGAAGTGACAGATTAACTGATTGATAACAGCGCTGCGGATTCGGTCGTCCTCGTTCATCAATAAACCGCGGCGAATGGCGAGCTTGCCGTTGTTGATTCGGCTGGTGTATTCCTCCATGTTCGCGTGGTTCTGGGCATAAACATTACCAACACGGCTGATGGAAGAGACGCCCATGCCGATCAGGTCGCACTGGCTGTGTGTCGTGTAGCCCTGAAAGTTTCTGTGCAGCGTGCCTTCTTCCTGGGCCAGGGCGAGGTCGTCATCGGGCAGGGCGAAGTGATCCATGCCGATATAGACGTAACCGGCATCAAGCAGGCGCGTAATCGTGTTTTCAAGAATAGCCAGTTTTTCCTGCGGGCTGGGCAGATCTTCGCTGTTGATGCGCCGCTGAGGCATGAAGCGGTTGGGCATGTGAGCATAGTTGAAGACAGATAGTCGATCAGGGCGAATTTCAATCACTTTATCAATGGTTTCCATGAAGCTGGCGCAGCTTTGGAAGGGCAGACCATACATGAGGTCGACGTTAATGGATTTAAAAGTCAGTGCCCGGGCAGCATCAATAGCATCGCGGGTTTCTTCTTCACTCTGAACCCGGTTGACGGCCTGCTGTACGGTGGGGTTGAAATCCTGCACACCGATACTGATCCGGTTGAAACCGAGCGAGCGCAGGTGGCCAATGGTGCTCCAGTCTGCCTCCCGGGGATCAATTTCTATGGAGTAATCGCCAAAATCACCGCTGACCAGATTGAAGTGCTTGGCGGTTTTATCCATCAGCGCCTGCATCTGGGTCGGGTTCAGGAAGGTTGGTGTGCCGCCGCCCCAGTGAAGCTGCTCAACGGTCTGGTTGCGGCCCATCAGCTCAGACTGCATCTCAATCTCATGGAAAAGTGATTGCAGATAGGGCTCAGCATGCTCGCGGCGTTTGGTGACGACCTTGTTGCACCCGCAGTAGTAGCAGACCCGGGCGCAAAACGGAATATGGAAGTAGAGTGACAGTGGGCGCCGGGCGGTGGCGCTGTCGGCGGCTGCAGCATGGTAGGCAGCAACGCCGAAGTTGTCCGAAAACTGCAACGCAGTCGGATAGGATGTGTAACGAGGTCCCGTCTGATCGTAACGTTTGATCAGCTCGAGATCCCATATCAGTTCGGTTGCCATGCTCTTTACCCTGATCTTGTAATGGTATCCGGCCCTATCCTTTGATTGACGTATAGAATAGGCTTGTGGCTGACGATTGCCGGTTATTTTGCGCAGTCATATTGCACAAAATACTGATTGACAATTTTAGTCGGACACTGAAATTTCGAGTTGATATGTATCAAGAAGGCATCAAATAATGTTTCGTTAGTGAGAGTGAAGGGCGGAAAAAAACCTGTCGGATGCCTTTTATTCATGCAAATAGCATCTTTTTCCATAGTTTACGGTTGGATGAGCAGTATCGTCTATGAGGGAAAACCTGTGAGAGTAAAGCTGTAATAGTCAGATTAATCAAATAGTTAACTGCTACGCTTGTGTGCCAGGGGCTATTAATACCACTTGCTCAAAGTGGTATTGGGTGCTCTTTCGAAATAATTAAAACTAAAGTACTCAAAAAGGCATCCTCATAAAATCCGACATATTCTTGTGCAATCCGTTCCCTGCTGGTTAACAACTATGTCTACATCTGTCATTA
>MUIA01000150.1 GCA_002084115.1 Oceanospirillales bacterium LUC14_002_19_P2
AAAAAATCGAATTGTGGAGTTCGGCAGAGGTCAATTTTTTGCTTTGTTGTCATTGGTCGTTACGGGCTATCTGCAGATGTGTGTATATTACCCGTTGATACTGGTTTCGCGACAGCCTCTTTACCGTTTCTACAATATTTTCGTTTTGCAGAATGCGAATGTTTTCCAGGGCAACGGCTGCTGCCACCGGATGGCCGGAATAGGTGTAGCCATGGTTGAAGTCTCCCCCCTTCTCCAGCAGCACATCGGCAACCCTGTCGCCGACCATGACGCCGCCGATGGGCAGGTAACCGGAGGAAAGGCCCTTGGCAATCGGCATGAGATCGGGTTTCAGGTCATAGTACTGACTGCCGAACCACTCACCGGTACGGCCGAAACCACAGATGACTTCATCAGCGATCAGCAGAATGTCGTAACGGGCCAGAACTTCTTTCACCGCTGGCCAATAAGTGGAGGGCGGTACAATCACACCACCGGCGCCTTGTATCGGTTCGGCGATAAATGCTGCTACTTTGTCCTCACCCAGTTCCTGAATCTTTTCTTCCAGTGCCTGTGCCGCCTGAAGGCCGAATTCCTCTGGTGACAGGTCGCCCCCTTCGCCATACCAGTAAGGCTGTTGGATATGCACAATTCCTGGGATTGGCAGGTCGCCATGGGCGTGCATGGGCTTCATCCCACCCAGACTGGCGCCGGCAACGGTAGAGCCGTGGTAGGCATTTTGGCGACTGATAATGGTTTTTTTGCCCGGCTTACCTTGCAGGTCCCAGTAACGGCGCACCATTCTAAGAACCGTGTCATTTGATTCAGAGCCAGAACCGGTAAAGAACACATGGTTCAAGTGATCAGGTGTGACTTCTACCAGTTTTTCGGCCAGTGCGATGGCGGGGGGATGAGAGGTTTTAAAGAAGCTGTTGTAGTAAGGTAGCTCCTGCATCTGGCGATAGGCGACATCTGCCAGTTCCTTGCGACCATAACCGATATTCACACACCAGAGACCAGCCATACCGTCGAGGATACGGTTACCATCACTGTCTTCCAGGTAAACACCTTCCGCACGGGTAATCACGCGGGCGCCTTCCTGTCCCAATGCCTTGTTATCGCTGAACGGATGGAAGTGGTGCTTGCGATCCAGCGCCTGTAACTGTGAAGTATCAAGGGGCAAAGTCATGTCGTTCATTATTATTCTCCGAAAAACAACTGCCGGCCTAAAGACCGGCAGGTAACCACATGTGAATTAGACGCTCATTTGGAGGTACTTGCGTTCCCACGAGCTGATGACACGTTTGAAGTTCTGGTATTCGGCGCGTTTGACTTCGACGTAGGCTTGGACAAACAGCGGACTCAGTATTTCCTTAAGCTCTTCACTGCTTTCCATACATTCCAGTGCGGCTTCGAGATTGAGAGGCAGGCTCTCAGCAGTGGATTCTTCATAGGCACTGCCCTGTACCGGCTTGCCAGGATTGACTTGTTCAACCATGCCAAGATAGCCACACAACAGTGTAGCGGCAAATGCCAGGTAGGGATTGGCATCAGCGCCGGCCAAACGGTTTTCGACCCGGCGTGCAGCAGGGGACGAGTCGGGTACACGCAGGCTGACAGTTCGGTTATCAATACCCCAAGCTACATTGACTGGGGCTGAGGTCCCGGGGAGAAAACGACGGTAGGAGTTTACATTCGGTGCAAACAGCGGCATGCAGGCGGCAATATGCTTTTGCTGTCCACCGATGAAGTGCAGGAACCTATCGGTCTGCGTACCATCATCATTGCTGAAGATATTCTTGCCGGTCTTCGCATCCAGAATACTCTGGTGAACGTGCATGGAACTGCCGGGTTCATCACCAATGGGCTTGGCCATGAAGGTGGCGGTCATATTGTGTTTCAGGGCCGCTTCGCGCACTGTGCGTTTGAATACAAAGACTTGGTCAGCGAGAGAGAGTGCATCACCATGGCGGAAATTGATTTCCATCTGGGCGGTGCCTTCTTCGTGAATCAGAGTGTCGATGTCGAGATCCTGTTGTTCACACCAGTCATAGACGTCCTCGAACATCGGATCATATTCATTGGCAGCATCAATACTATACGACTGTCGTCCTGATTCCTGACGACCGGAGCGGCCGACAGGGGGCTCCAATGGAAAGTCCGGGTCCGCGCTGCGCTTGGTCAGATAAAACTCCAGCTCAGGGGCAATGACGGGTTTCCAGCCTTTCGCCTCATACAGGGAGAGGACTTTTTTCAGGACATTTCGTGGTGACATGGTGATCGGATTGCCCTGCTTGTCGTAGCAGTCGTGGATGATCATAGCCGTGGGCTCAAGGGCAAACGGTACCATGAATACCGCGCTTTCATCCGGCTTCAGAATCATGTCGATCTCTGCAGGATCAATCAGCTCGTCATAGACGGCATCGTCCACATAATCTCCAGTGACACTCTGGATCAGGATGGTTTCCGGAAGCCGGATGCCTTTTTCATCGATGAACTTGTTGCAGGGCATGATTTTGCCCCGGGCGATCCCGGTGAAATCGGTAATGACGCACTCTACTTCCGTGATCTTGTTTTCTTTAAGCCAGGCGCTTAATTTTTTCATTGCTTTGTTGCCTGTGTTTTTAATGTGTCTAAATCCGTTGTGATGCTGTCCAGAATCAGGGTTGCCGGTCGGCAGCCCGTGCGGCGCATCCCTTGCCAAAGGTCTGGAATATAGACAGATAGAAAGGGGATTCGTTCACTTTCCATTCCGGGTGCCACTGCACAGCCAGAGCAAAGGCTTTGCTGTCAGGGACTGAAATCGCTTCGATCAGGCCGTCCGGTGCTCTCGCCTCGACTTGCAGTCCAATGCCCAGCCGATCAATGCCCTGGGTGTGTAACGAGTTCACCTGTTGTGACCCTTCGCCCACGAGTTCTGCCAGCAGGCCACCGGGTTCAATGGTGACGTCGTGCGCAGGACTGTACTGTTGCTCCAGCCGGTCATCCTTGTTTTCCCGGTGTTCCATGAACAGACCGGTTTCATGCAACTCCTGATGCAGCGTGCCGCCCCAGGCAACGTTCATTTCCTGGAATCCACGGCAGATGCCCAGCAATGGCACGCCTGCATCGACAGCGGCACGGAGCAGCGGCAGGGTGGTGTGATCTCGGAGTGCGTCGTGGAGTGTACCCGGCTTGCTGGGTTCGCCTTCATAGTGGTGAGGTTCAACATTGGAGTAGCCACCGGTGAAGAGCAGGCCGTCGAGCTTGTCGATCAGTGGGGCAACCGCCAGCGGCTCGGGCAATGAGGGAATAATCACGGGAAGGGCGTTTGCGCCATTAAGGACACCCGTAAGGTACTTCTCCCCCGCCATATGAAAGCGGTGTGGGTCGACCATCTTGCTGTCTGCAACGACCCCGACCAGGGGAACCGGGCCTGACTGCGGCCGGAATGCGGTACTCATGCATCACCTTTGCTTATTGGAATTGTGATCTTGTTATTTTCTGTTCTGCACTGTTCGTTTTTTTTAACACTTGTCGCTGCGTAAGAGCAAGACCTCTGCCAATGTGCCAAAACTGTAGAATCACGCGTGACGCCAGCTTCTTCATGTGGCAATTACAAAAAAATACAAAAATAGCGGGTGATTTAAGCCCTCTAACAGGGCGTTTTTTGAATGTAATGCACTAATCTGGCCATTACGGGCTCTATTGACTTCCCCTTTGGGCTGATATTCACTGGTGAACCCAAAATAATGGTTGAAATATTTTACAAACCCGTTCAGCGTTACCCCAAAAGGCATCGCGCATGAAGCCGTGACCTGACAAAGAATAATGACAACAAAACGGATACCGTTATGGATGCAGTAAAGTCTGAAGCCGGTTTTTCCTCTTTTCTGGAGGCGCACGCGTCAGTTTCCCGCATTGACCTCCTGATTCCTGATATCAATGGTGTGATCCGTGGCAAACGGGTGGATCGCTCGGTGCTGGCCAAGGTGTTCAGCAAGTGAGTCTATCTTCCCGGGTCTGTGTTTGGGTTGAATATCCAGGGTGAAACTGTTGAGGAAACCGGGCTTGGCCTGAAGCAGGGTGATCCGGACCGACTCTGTTTTTCAGTAGATGAAAGCCTCTGTATTGTGCCTTGGCAGAGCCAGCCGACCGGCCAGCTATTGATGACCATGCATGAGCTGAATGGTGAACCGTTCTTTGCAGATCCTCGACATCGTTTGCTGACGATATATGAGCAATTCAGCGAGTTGGGTCTGACGCCGGTCACGGCCGTTGAAATGGAGTTTTACCTTGTAGACAGGGAACGTGATGGTGAAAAGCCGCAGCCGCCCCTGTCACCGGCCACCGGCAAGCGGGAGTCGGAAACGCAGGTCTACTCTATCGACAATCTGGATGATTACGCAGACTTTCTGGCAGATGTGATCGCTGCCGCTCGTGAGCAGGGACTGCCGGCGGATTCCATTATTGCGGAATATGCACCCGGCCAGTTTGAAGTGAATTTGCATCATGTGGGTGATCCCGTGTTGGCCTGTGACCATGCCATCCTGCTCAAGCGAGTGATTCGTAACGTGGCCTTGCGTCATGGCGTTGAGGCTACCTTTATGGCTAAGCCTTATCCTGACCAGGCAGGCTGCGGAATGCATGTGCATATGAGTTTGCTGGATGCTCAGGGCAACAATGCATTTGCTGGTACTGATGATCCGGTCAGTCAGGTGCTGGAACAGGCCATTGGTGGATTGCTGGCGTTGATGGGCGATTCTATGGCGCTACTGGCGCCGAATGTGAATTCCTATCGTCGTTTTGCGCCGGAGTTCTTCACGCCCTGCGCGCCGACCTGGGGTTTTGATAATCGTTCGACGGCGATTCGGATTCCGGCCTGTGATGCGGCCAATACCCGGATTGAATATCGGGTATCTGGTGCTGATGCCAACCCGTATCTGGTGGTTGCGGCGATCCTGGCTGGCATGCACTACGGCCTGACTGAAAAGATCACGCCCCCGCCGGTAGCCACAGGAAACGCCAGTGAAACCCATCCCCGTTCCCTGCCCGATAACCTGCGAGATGCAATGCGCCAGCTGGAATGCTCAGACGTTCTGCGTCACTATTTTGGTGATGCGTTTATTGAGGTGTATTTGGCTATTCGAAAGCAGGAGCTGGAGACCTTTGAGAAGGTTATCTCTGGTGTGGAGTACGAATGGTTCCTGGGCAGTGTCTAATCGGCCCCAACTCTAAAAAATTATTCACAGGATGAGTAGGTAGCTGGACAGCCAACTTCTAGACTTTCTGTATAGGCATCAAATCTTCACAGAATGACAGGGAAGTCATGTACAGAGTGCATTGGGCGTTGGCGTTTGGCTGTGCTTTTTTTCTCAGTATCCCGCAGGCTGTCGGAAATCCGGCACCGCTACCCACGGACATCCGCCCCCCCAGTATTGAGGCAATTACCCAGGCGCTGGACACGCTCAAGCCGGCGGATAAACCGTTGCCCGAACAAAAGCAGTCGCTGGCTGATATTTACCAGCATACCCTGCAATTTCTCAAGCAGGCAGACAGCGAACAGCAACAGTTGAATGAACTGTTGCTGCAACTGGAAGATGCGCCGGAGGAGACAACACGTCTTCAGGAACAGATCAAATCCACAGAGATTCCAACCGAGACGGATTTACTGGAAAAACTGCGTCATCAAACCCCTGAATATCTCAAGAAAGCCCTGATTGACCGGCAGGCGGAACTCTCTGAGCGCCAGACCCAACTGGCGAATACCAATAACCGGGTCACCATAGAGCGGGCACGGCCGGAAAATAACCAGACGATTATCAGTAAAAATCAGGAGCGCCTGAAAGTCTTGTCTTCGCAATTGAACCTGCTGTTGGCAGAAACATCGGCAGGTGCTTTGGTCGAAGCAAAAAAGTCTCTGTACATGGCGGAGATGGCGGCATTGCAGCAGCAGGATAACCGCCTGAACCTGGAAATACGCAACAGCAGTATCCGGCTAGAGTTGATCACAGACCGACAAGTGCTGTTGTCCCAACAGGTTCGGGTGCTGGAGCTGGATGTTCTTTCTCTGCAAACCGTCATCAATTACAAGCGTAGGGCGGCTAGTGAAGCGGCAGTGGCGATTGCCTCGCATATTACCCGCTCCAGCGCAGGCAAAGGGGAACTGCTGCGCAATGAAGCCGTGATCAACATGGAGTTGAGTCAGGAACTACTGGAGATCACTGACCGCATCAGTGAAATCAGTGAACAGAATACGCGGGTCAGGGAGCAGTTGAAGAACGTCAGTGCGATCAGCCAGAGCGTGCAGCAGAAATCGGTGTTGCTGGGTGAAAACCCCCGGCTGGCAGCGCTGCTACGTGAAAGTCGCATGAAGCTACCCAAGATCTCTGTTAACAAGGAGATCCCGCACATCATCACTCAGGCACGATTACAGAAATTCAATCATGACCAGGAGCGGCAGCGCCTCAGCCCTAGTGAACGTTATGTGGATAAGTTGCTGGAAAATGCAGGTGACCAAGCTGTCCTCAGTGATGCGGATCGCAAAGAGCTGCTCCGGCTGCTGAGTACACGCCAGAAACTGCTGGAAGACCTGTCAACAGAGCAGGGGAACCTGCTAACGGCAGCGATCAGTCTGGATCTGGATCAGCAACAACTGTTGAGCCAAGGGCGCGATCTCTCACGAACCCTGAAAGAACGCCTTTACTGGATTGCCAGTAATAATGAGCTGGGGATGGATTGGTTGATGGCGGCACCTGACCGGCTGTTCCAACAACTCGAAATGATTCCGTGGAAAGGTATTGCGACGCACGTTTACACAACATTGCGGGCAAACTGGTTGATTACCATACTCTGTCTGGCATTTTGTACCTGGCTGCATTCGCGTAGACGTTACCTGCATGCCATGCAGCGAACCCTGACTCGTCATATCGGGCATATCCGCTATGACAACCTGAAACATACTCCCAAGGCGTTAGCCTTGAGCCTCTTGCAGGTATTGCCCGCGCCATTGTTGCTCATGCTGGTCGGGCTGGCGCTGATCAGCGGGACGCCCCCATGGCCCGGAGTGGAAAACCTTGGGCGCGCCATGATTCAGACCGCACCTGTCTGGTTGCTTATGCTGCTGGGTATTCATGTGTATGCCCCGCATGATATCGGCATGGAACATTTTGGCTGGCTGGCACGGGATTGCCGGGCACTCATGGGACAAATGCGGCGTCTCGCCATGGTGATGGTTCCTCTTTTTTTTGTGGTGAGTCTGGCGAAGGGGCAGTCGACGGAGCTTGAGCATGACCTGATCGGTATGCTGTTGCTGATGACCGGCTCATTGCTGCAGGCCTGGATCATCATCAGCATGGTCAAAACGTCGGATGAGCTGCTGGGCTCCAAATTATTGAATTTTATGATTTTGTCCGGACTGGTGGTGGTTTCGCTGGGACAGATGGCACTCACCGCATCCGGCTACTATTACACCGCTTTGCAGATGCAACACCAGCTGGTGCGTACGCTGCTTCTGGTTGGGCTGACCGTGATGATCCAGGCACTGATCAAGCGTAACCTCCACGTAGCTGAACGGCGCTTGGCTTATTCCCGTGCAATATCCCGCCGGGCGGCCAGCAGTGAAGAAGGTGATGCGACGTCGTTTGAGGAACCGACCCTTGATCTGGCGACCGTGGAGCAGCAGTCACTGCGGCTGATCAATGCCCTGATGGTGGTGGGTTTATTGCTGGTGTTGTACTGGCTGTGGCAGGACCTGTTTGGTCTTCTTCACTTCATGAACAACATTACGCTCTGGGAAGTGGGGGATGCCAAGGGTGATGTGCCGGTTTACCTCAGCGACCTGCTGCTCAGTATACTGGTGCTGGTGACCATGTTTATCCTGGCGCGGAATCTGCCGGGTTTGCTGGAAGTCACGATTCTCTCAAGGCTTAACCTGCGTCCGGGTAACAGTTATGCCGCCACCACCTTGCTCAGTTACACCATTACTGGGTTGGGTGTTGTTTTGTCACTGGCAACATTGGGTATCGGCTGGGATAAACTGCAATGGTTGGTTGCCGCACTGGGTCTGGGGATTGGTATCGGTTTGCAGGAAATTGTCGCTAACTTCTTCTCGGGTTTGATTATTCTGTTTGAGCGTCCTGTCCGGATAGGCGACACCATCACTCTGGGAGAAATCACCGGTGAAGTGACGCGTATCAGAATCCGTTCCACCACGGTCACTGACTGGGATAATAAGGAAATCATCATTCCCAACAAGATGTTGGTGAATGAAAAACTGATCAACTGGTCTCTCAGCAGTTCTGTGGTTCGTATCATCATGCCCTTTTATGTCGCCCACGAAGAAGACCCTGTGCAAGTACAGAAACTGCTGCTGCAGGCTGCTCATGAGCATCCCGGGGTTGTCGAGAAACCTGAACCTCTGGCATTGTTTATGGAGTATGGCGACAGTGCGTTGCAATATGAGTTACGGGTCTATGTCACCCATGTGGACGAGCGCTTGAGAGTACGTGATGCGCTCAATACACGGATTCAGACTCTGTTCAGCGAACACAACATCACTGTCGCCTGGCCCAAGCAGGATATCTTCTTTCATACTGAACGACGTTGAAAGAGGGTCGTGCCTTCACGGACGTGTTCCCGGAGAATCTTGTGTCAGTCAAACCGTTGCCTTTGAATGCGTTGGTTCGTGTGTTTCGTGAATCCATTGAGGGCGAAGGTGCCTGGTCCAATGGGTTTGTGATCGAACAGAGTCAGGAACTGTTACTGCTGCAGTTGATCAATGACCGTATCAGTCTGGATGGCTACCAGTTGCTGCGGCAGTCCGATATCACCGACATCGAACAACCGATGCCTCACCACGGCTTTATTGAAAAAGCGCTTGAGTTACGTCAGCAACACCCCGTTCATCCAGGTATTGTGAATATGTCGTCCATGGAGAGCGCCCTGCAATCCATCAGCCAGAGCTCGCCCCTTGTGACGATCCACCAGGAATCCCTGGAGCCGGATATCTGCTGGATTGGAAGAGTGGTCAGTACCAGTCAGGGATCACTCTACCTGAAATGCATTACCCCGGATGCCCGGTTTGAGCAGGATGTGGACAGTTACCGCATTGCGGATGTCAGCCGGGTGGATTTTGGGGGAGATTATGAACAGATTCTCTGGCGTGTCGCGCAGGATGGGATGCAGGACGCAGAATAACCCAGTACTATGCTCGGAAAATCTGATGCACAGGATTTTGCATGCCTAGCTTTGATCATCTGGTTTTCGATAACGGTTATGCACAGCTGCCGGAGTGTTTCTATTCAAAGGTGACGCCACAGGCGCTGGAGAATCCGCGTCTGGTCAGTGTGAATACCCGCGTTGCCCGGTTACTGGATTTGGATCCGGATGATCATGCAGGCATGCTGGCCGTAACCGCAGGGCAGCATGTGCCCGCGGATGCTGATCCACTAGCCATGGTGTATGCAGGCCATCAGTTTGGTGTTTATGTGCCACGGTTGGGAGATGGTCGGGCGCTGTTGCTCGGTGAAGTCAGAAATCAACAGGGCGAAAAGTGGGATCTGCACCTGAAAGGTTCAGGCCATACGCCGTATTCCCGGCAAGGCGACGGTCGGGCAGTATTGCGCTCATCCATTCGTGAATATTTATGCAGTGAAGCCATGCATGGATTGGGTATTCCGACGATGCGTGCCCTGTGTCTGGTAGACAGCGACACACCGGTTCAACGGGAAAGGATGGATCGCGGTGCGGCTATTCTCCGGGTTCCCCAAAGTCATGTGCGCTTTGGTACCTTTGAATACTTCTACTACCGCAACAAACATGCAGAACTTAAACAACTCGCTGATTTCGTGATTGCCGAGCACTTCCCGGCATTTGCCAATGAAGCCGATTGTTACGAACGTTTTTATCGTGAAGTCGTCAAACGCACCGCTGCGATGATTGCACAATGGCAGGCTGTTGGGTTCTGCCACGGTGTTATGAATACCGACAATATGTCCATTCTTGGACTGACACTGGATTATGGTCCCTTTGGATTTATGGAAGCGTTTGATGCAGGGCACATCTGCAATCATTCCGATTTCCAAGGACGTTATGCATTTAATCAGCAACCGGATATCGGTTACTGGAACTGCGCCTGTCTTGGTCAGGCATTGTCGCCGTTATTCAATAATGATGTGGATGTTATTAAAGGAATTCTTGCACAGTATCCTGATGCTTTTGCTGAGACCTATTCGTTATTGATTCGTCAAAAGGCGGGGCTAGCGGTATCGCAGAAAAACGACAGTAGTCTCTTTGATCAACTGTTCACATTGATGCAAAAAAGCAAAACAGATTACACGCTGTTCTTCCGGCGACTCTGTGATTATGAACCGGATGGTGATAACGCATTACTGAGAGATCTGTTTGTTGATCGTGATGCCTTTGATCGATGGTGTAAGGACTATGGAGTCCGTTTATCTGCTGAGAGCGGCTCAGTCTCTGAACGTCGACGTGCAATGCAACAGGTGAACCCTAAATATGTATTGCGCAATTACATGGCGCAGATCGCCATTGATCAGACAGAAGCGGGTGACTATGGTGAAGTTGATAATCTGTTGGCATTGCTCAGTGATCCCTATGCAGAATGGCCTGAACAGGAGGCGTATGCGGGGTTACCGCCAGATTGGGGCGCTTCACTGGAAGTCAGCTGTTCCTCCTGACGCTTTCATTGATTCAATACCGCGTTTTTTTTGGGTATGCTGCCCGTTCCCGGTCAACAACCCCCAACAATAAACCAGGGCAGAATAACGATGAAGCTGGAAACCCAAGCCATTCACGCCGGATATTCACCAGATCCTACGACCAAGGCTGTTGCCGTTCCCATTTATCAAAGAACCTCTTACGCCTTCGACAATACCCAGCATGGCGCTGACCTGTTTGATCTGAAGGTTGAAGGCAACATCTACACCCGCATCACGAACCCGACGACAGCGGTACTGGAGCAGCGGGTGGCGGCGATGGAGGGCGGCATAGCCGGGCTGGCGCTTTCATCGGGCATGGCCGCGATTACCTATGCCATCCAGACGATCGCAGAAGCAGGCGACAACATTGTCAGCATTAACAAATTGTATGGTGGTACCTACAACCTGTTTGCACATACACTGCCCAAACAAGGGATTGAAGTGCGTTTCGCACCGCATGATGACATTGATGCGCTGGTGGATTTAATCGATGCAAACACCAAGGCGGTGTTCTATGAAAGTATCGGTAATCCCCTGGGAAATATTGTCGATATTGAAGTACTGGCAAATGCGGTTCACGCGCAGGGTGTTCCACTGATTGTCGATAATACCGTCGCATCACCCGCGTTATGGCGGCCCATCGAACATGGTGCGGATATTGTCGTCCATTCTCTCACTAAGTATATGGGCGGG
Source organism: Oceanospirillales bacterium LUC14_002_19_P2 (assembly GCA_002084115.1). Lineage (GTDB taxonomy): Bacteria > Pseudomonadota > Gammaproteobacteria > Pseudomonadales > Endozoicomonadaceae > Kistimonas. The sequence continues at coordinate 11,373 of MUIA01000150.1, forward strand.
CATGGCACAACCATTGGCGGTGTCATTGTGGATTCAGGTAAATTCCCGTGGGCTGATCACAAGGATCGCTTTCCTGTGCTAAACGAGCCTGATCCTTCTTATCATGGTGTCATTTATACCGAGGCGCTTGGCCCGGCGGCGTTTATTGGACGCGCTCGCGTTGTGCCGTTGCGTAATACCGGTGCGGCCATATCACCCATGAATGCTTTTATGATTTTGCAGGGGCTGGAAACACTGGCGTTAGGCTAAGTTACCCCTTGTGGTTGGTAGCACCAATGTCCAATGATTTTCTCGAACATGCGTGCAGTCGTCAGCCTATGACGCTCTGTTAGAGCGCGCCGCCAAGCGAGGTAATGAGTCATA
>MUIA01000233.1 GCA_002084115.1 Oceanospirillales bacterium LUC14_002_19_P2
AACCCTCTCCCTGAAACTGAAGGTCAATCATTTTCAGCTCAGGGCGAAGATTTACATGACCGCTCTGCGGGCATCATTCGAGCAGCTAAGGTTATTCGTTACTGCGTAACTTGAGTTATTGATCTTATTTCACGCCATTCTAAGATCACAACAGAGCAATGAAAACGACAAAACACACAAATTGTAGGGATACAATGGCAACCAGAGAGTCAAACCGATGAACCATTCTGCGCCGGTCTTCTATCAGGATCCCTATCAGAAAGTGCTGACAACCACGGTCTCCAGTATTCAGGATCGGAACGTGGTGCTGGCAGAAACCATCTTCTATCCCACCGGCGGGGGACAACCTGGCGATACCGGCCATATCAATGTCAGTAACGGCAACCAATTCACGATCACCAATACACGAAAAGATCGCGAATCCGATGCAATAGTGCATGAGGTCAGCGAAGCACCACTTGATCTGCAACCCGGTGACACTGTGACCGTCACACTGGACTGGTCGCGCCGTTACGCCCATATGCGCATGCATACCTGCATGCACCTGCTCTGTTCACTGATTCCCTGCGGGGTAACCGGGGGCGCCCTGACGGCCGACAAGGGCCGGCTGGATTTTGACATGGGTGATTTCGACGCGAACAAAGAATTACTGACCCAACAGCTCAATGCTCTCATCGGGCAGGCTGAGCCAATATCCATTGAATGCCTGGAAGCGTCTGTACTGGATACCAACCCGGAACTTGTGCGAACCATGTCCGTTCAACCACCCAGAGGAGCAGGCAAAATCCGAATGGTGAGGGCCGGCGCGACCGATTATCAGCCTTGTGGCGGTACCCATGTGGCCAATACCCGTGAGATCGGACCCGTCAGAATCAACAAAATTGAGAATAAAGGGCAACGCAACAAGCGGGTCGTGATTGTCTTCAGCAACGGGGAAAAACAATGAAAACGTTACCCTATTACCAAATTGATGCTTTCACGGATCGCCTGTTCAGTGGCAACCCCGCTGCAGTGATTCCACTGCAAAGCTGGCTACCTGATGCCTGCATGCAACAGCTGGCCAGGGAAAACAACCTGTCAGAAACCGCTTTCTTTGTTCGGCATAATGACCGCTATCATATTCGCTGGTTCGCCCCCGGCACAGAAGTACAGCTCTGTGGCCACGCAACCCTCGCGGCCAGCTATGTCATTCGGCATGAATTAGGCGACAGCACCCACCAACAGGTCTTTGACAGCCTGAGCGGTGAGCTCAAGGTCCGGTTTCAGGGTGAACTCATTGAGCTCAACTTTCCCATGAACCACCGGTCTCCCAGCCGGTTGCCTGACACCATTGCCAGACAACTGCCCTTCACGCCACTGGCGGCCTTTACCTCCCATGACGACCTGCTCATCCTGGCGCCGGATGAGACAACGGTAGCAGAGCTGAATATTGATTTCACCAAGCTGCCCAAGGGCGTGATCAAGCGGGGTGTGATTATCACTGCGGCATCAGAACGAGAGTCCGTTGATTTCGTATCCCGTTGGTTTGGTGGTCCCGAGGTCGATATTCAGGAAGACCCCGTCACCGGCTCGGCGCACACACTGTTAACCCCCTTCTGGGCTGAAAAGCTGGACAAACCTCTGCTCCGTGCTGAACAGCTCTCGGCACGTCGAGGCAAGCTGGAATGCGAACTACTGGGTGACCGGGTCTACATTCGGGGAAACGCTGTCAAATACCTGGAAGGCACAATCCAGGTCCCCTAGCTAACGCCACATCAACAAAAAGAAAACAGAGTAAAAACAAAATGTTCGACTGGCACAGTTTTTATATACCACTCATGACGTTTGCTTTTGCCTCCAGCATCACTCCGGGACCGAATAACATTATGTTAACCGCCAGTGGTGCTAATTATGGATTCTTCAGGACACTGCCCCATATTGCCGGGGTAGCCAGCGGCTTTTTCATCCTGCTGCTGGCCGTTGCTTTCGGGCTGGGCAATGCCTTCAAAACATGGCCGGTGTTGCAGACCATCCTGAAATACATCGGCTCTGCCTACCTGATTTTTCTGGCCTGGAAAATTGCCAATGCCAGCCGTCCGGAACAGCATGATGGGCCTGCCAAACCTTTCACGCTATGGCAGGCAGCACTGTTCCAGGTGGTCAATGTCAAAGCCTGGATCATGGCGATTGGCAGCATGTCAGCATTCACTCTGGCCGGTGCGGATTATGCTGTTTCAGCCCTGGTGATTGCCGGTATCTTCAGCCTGATCAACCTGCCCTGTATTTCTCTCTGGACCGGGTTTGGTGTAGCCATTGGGCGTTTTCTCCAACATGACCGGGCATTGCGTACATTTAACATCTGTATGGCGGCACTCACTTCAGGATCCGTCGCTTTGCTTTACCTTCCGGAAAGCAGCCATTAAAGGGCTGCTTTCCTGTGCAATAACGGAACTAACGACGCACCAAAAACATTCCGGCCAATACGACCACTGCACCACCACCGCAAAAGACAATGAGTGGCCAGAGCGTATCTCCAGGCAACAGGGTAACGACAAGCGTACCCACGATACAGACCAGCAATGCTTCAATGCAGTAATACAGAGCAACAGCCGTACCCGCTATATCCTGAAATGCAGCCAGTGCGCCATTAGCTGACACGGCACAGGTACAACTGATACCAACTGCCACCACCAACATAGGCATCAGCAAAGATGCTGCGCCGGAAAAAGGGAGCATTTGTGCAACCAACATCAACAAAGCCCCGCACCCTATCGCAACCATACCGAGTCGTAAGGTACCGGGAGTGCCAAAACGGCTGACTATATGCCCGGCAAAACGACTCATCACAATCATGACCAGCGCAACCGTTGAAAACAGTAAACTGAACGCAATGGGTGAATAGCCGAGTTTGCCTATCAACATTCTGGGCGCCGTGGAGAAATAAACAAAAAAAGCCCCCATCGCCACAGAAAATGCCAGGGTATACAACCAGAATCCACCAGACTGTATTACCTGCAGGAACGCTGTTTTTACCCCAATTCCCGATACATCCGAATGCGTCTCAGGCCATGACCACATGGCATGCAGACCAGCCAGCGTCGCGACGAGTGCCAGCGCCCAAAACACGGATTGCCAGCCTGCCCAACCAATTAACAGTGTACCGACCACGGGGCCCAATGCTGGCACAAATGCCAACATGCCTCCTAACAATGCGTAGATAGTGGCGGCTTCACGACGCTGGCCGTATACATCACGCACTGTGGCAAATGTTGCCACCTGTGAAGCGGCTCCCCCGGCTCCCTGACATACTCGCCAAAGAACAAATCCTTCTATGGTCGAAACATGCACCAGGGCTATTGAGCTAATAACAAATAACAGATTACCGCCCAACAGTACCGGCCGACGCCCCAACCGGTCAGACAAAGGGCCAAACACCAGTTGTCCACAGCCAAGCATCAGCATATAGAGCGATAGCGTCAGCTGCACTGCACCGGGTGATGCCGAAAACACCGATGCCATCTCAGGGACCGCTGGCAAATAGACATCCATTCCCAATGACGCCAGCAGGTCAAAGGGAACCATCAGCAGCAACGTGCGTGATAGCGAAAGATTCCAGGTATTGTTCAAGGACACAACAGATTTCCGTCAGAAGCGAAATAACGTTTCTGCGGCATGCAGGAAGGGTAAACCGTCACGCCACAGCATCATGAACTCGGGATGCTGTGGCTTAAGTGCGTGTTCTGACCATCGGCCTCATAACTGTCTTCTCTCAGTTGAATGCTCTAAAGGCTAGGCCGTTCCCCCTGAAACCACAATAACGGCTAACCACATTGTCAAAACCACTATCGAGTATTCCACCGATACCTGCAGTCTATAGTTATTCCATAGGCAAGCCGTGCAGTAAGGGCTTATAAATATGAGAAAACCAGCCAAACTATTCACGTGGCTATTCTTTTTAGTTTTAAGTCCACTCCGGGTGTTCGCTTCTCCGGCGTCTTGGGAAAAAATCCTGTCCGCCGAGCCCCTTGAGCGTCATCCCTCCGTCAATCAGGCCTATGAAAAACACCGAGATGCCTATCTTGCCAGGAAGAAAACGGCGGAAGCGGTGATCTTCGAAGATGTCTTTGGTCTGGATGAGAAGCAGGCGCGACAATGCAGTGAAAATGGCTGTGAGCTTGGGTATCGTCTGACCATCAACCGATTCCCTTACTGGCTCGAGGACGGCATTGCGCATCTGCTGTTATTCTCATCCCAATCCGTCTGGGATGAAGCCGTTCTGAAGCAGAAGTCTGAGGAACTGCTCCGTCAACACCTACCTGATAATACCCAATACCGTGGTATTGAGTGGAGCATTCGGATCAATCCCCCCTGGAAAAGAACCGTCAAAGGGTTGGGGCATGCCCATATCTTTATTCGTGATACTGAGGGGACGGCCAACCTCACCCAATGGGTTGATCAGTTAAAACAACGGCGCAATTCGTCCATCAATAAGTGATCTGGCAAGAGTTTTCCGGACACTTTTTTACGCTGCCTTGGCAAGTTCCTGTTCATACTTGAAAGGTGCCAGGTAGCCATTAACAGAATGTTTTCTCTGGCGGTTATAGTAAACCTCAAT
>MUIA01000079.1 GCA_002084115.1 Oceanospirillales bacterium LUC14_002_19_P2
ACGAGGTGATCTGCATTGCCATGAAAAAGAGGTAGAGAATATATTGAGAGCAGCATAAGGTGCTATTGCAGAATAAGGTCATCGCCTATGCCACTGAATTGGGCTTTTGCAACAGCCTCTGAAAGGGAAAAATATTGGCGTATCCCTATCCAGTGGTTATGAGAAGCAGTTATTGGACGTGATGCTTGCCTCATCCGGCTTAAGTTCAAAAGACGTAAATGTTATTAATGTCGGATGGGCCCTTACCGGATCACTACTCAGCAAGCGTGTTGATGCAATTCTGGATGGCTATCGAAATTTTGAGTTGAACCAACTAGCACTTTAAGGCTCCAAAGGAAAAGCATTCTATATTGAAGAGTTCGGGGTTCCCCCCTACTCCGAACTTCTGTTTGCTGCCAATAGCGAAAAAACAGACAACGCGATGATTCGCCGTTTCCTACGAGCGATAGAAAAGAGCAGCCAATATATCATCAACCATCCGGAGGAAGCCTGGAAAGTGTTTGCGGCGTATTCTCCTGGTGGACTGGATACCCCATTGAACAAAAAGGCCTGGAAAGATACCGTTAATCGCTTCGCTCTACGCCCAGCCGCTATTGATCGCTTGCGTTTTAAAAACTACGCCACATATCTGCAGCAGGTAGGGGCGATCAAAAAACTGCCGAATCTGAATACAATGCTGGCCCCCATCGATTGACCAGCTCAAGCTATTGATTATACGCCAGAAGGTTCATTTCATGATCCGTAAACAGCCTGACGGGCATCCCCATCAGGCTGGCAAAAATCACTCGAAACGACAGGACATTCTGAACATAATTGCGGGTTTCCTTGAAAGGAATCGTCTCAATCCAGATATCAAGCGGAAGATCGCCTCGCTGATCAATCCACCGCTTAACCCGGCTTGGGCCGGCGTTATATGCAGCTGTAGCATACACCCGATTACCCTCAAATCGCTTTTTCATATCTGCAAGATAGGCTGTACCCAGCGCAATATTCACAGAGGGTCGATACAAGTCATACGTCGCCCTGTAGGCGATGCCGTAATTACTTGCTGTCAGCTTTGCCGTTGCTGGCATTAACTGCATCAGCCCTCGCGCGCCAGCGCCTGACCGAGCCTTGGGATAAAACGCACTTTCCTGACGTGCAACGGCCAATGACCACAACGGATCAACACTGAACGTCTGCGCATTGCGCTCGAACAACGGCATGGGATCCGGGACAGGAAAACGTATACCCAACTCATCCCACATGGACTCCCGTGCCGCCGTCATAATGGCCTGATTGTGCCACTGCCAATGATGAGCCAGCCGTGCGGCATGTCGGCGCTCATTTTTATCCAATTGCTTCATGGCCGCATACCACTCTTGCCGAGCCTGAGACTCACGTTTTAGTGCCAGAAGCTCTGCAATGCGCCGGAAAGTGGGCCGGGTTTTCAAAGCATGAACCCTATCCGAATCAAGGACGCCATCACGCTGCTCCAAGCCAAACACCGAGTTATTTAACTCTGCAGCCAGAAAACCATAAAAGCTACGACTGCCACCCAACTGAGCAAGCGTTACGATAGAGGTGTTGTCCGGCTGAGAGATATGCCTTTGGGCCATCATGCTCCAATAGCGCCAGCGGGGCGTTGACTGCAGGTCTTCAGGCAACTTCTCGATAAGGTTAGAAACAAGAGACCACTCCTGATCTGCCAACGCTACCCTAACCCGCCATTCAGTCACCTCAGGGTAAGAAAACGTCGGATCAATCCAATTGATCAGTTTTTCTGCATCGGGTTCAAAACGTTGGGCGATACGCAAGGCGAGCCACTGATCCAGTGACTTTCGACGGTCACCGTTCATATAGAAGCGTTCGCGATCCCGTATCCAGACCCGAGCCGCACGGGCAATATCTCGACGCGCCAAGCGCTTAACCCCATAAACCAGAAGTGCTTCACGATTCGCCAGATTACGTCTTAGGAAAGTATTCTTCGTTAACACTGTGGGCTGCTGTCTAATTTGCCAGAAAACATCAACACTCTGTTTATGCTGCGCTGTGGTAATCTGGCGACCCACATAACGCGCTAGCGTAATATTTCCCTTTTCTACAGCCAGCCAGAAACGCTTGAAGGCCAAATCCGAAGTAAGGAGGCCCGCACGACGCCATACAGAAAAAACAGGATCACAGGCTTTAGGCTGAGAGTGCCCGACCACCCATAATGATTCCGCTAACGTCATTGCATCCTGACGCTTTCCTGTTGCGAGCAACCCCTGCGCCAGATAGCACTGATAGCGATACCCACGAGGCGTTATACTGTTATAACCCGCAATGTAGTCCGGCCAGCGTTTCCTGCTGATTAATTCATCCAGCCAGACGACTTCCAGCTGCCGTATCGCAGGTAAGTCAGGGTATTTACTCCGTAAGGCATCAACTTCATCAGACGATGCCTTGGAAAGCCGTTGACGAAGCGCCTGAATTTCCAGATAAGGAAAAAGTGGATAGTCGGAGAGAGTTGCATTCCACCGCTGCTGCCAGGACTGACCTTTTTGCAGACTTTTTTCTGCACTCAGAAAGGCTTTTCGCTGTTTAGCCAGATCAGCCGTCGCCGTTGAAGCAAACGCCATTAGACTGACAAATAGAAAGATAAAATGCTGCAGGCACCGGCTCATAGTCAGGAATCCGTTCCAGTTGAAACCATCCCTAATGGGAGAATACGGCTGCGCCATGACGACTCGACACTCCGTTACGCTTTGAGCAACGCGACAGTGAATCCGCAGTCCTTACCGAATCACTGTCGCCCACCAAGCTCTAAATAGCTTGCTACTCCTAACATAATATAGCGGCTCACGTTGATTCAAGCACATTTTCTAGCTGCATGGACGCGCTGGAATCTGAATATTCAACGCCAGAATATCCTGCTCCTCCTGTTTCTCCATAATCACTTCAATATCTTCATTGGATGGCATGTCATAAAAACGACGCACCAGCTCCATGATTTCGCCCCGTAATCGCGCCAACTCAGGCGACTCTTCGCGCTGGCGGCGCTCATGGGCAATCACAATCTGCAAACGCTCTTTGCAGACACTGGCGCTTTTTTCTTGCTTTCCGAAGGTAAACCATTTATCAAACAGCATCTTTCACCCCCCGCGAAAAAACCTTCTCCAGGAAGGACAGTTTTTTTCGACGGATATGTCGCAAGGGAATTTCTTTTCCCAGCAATCGATCAACCGCATCCATATAGGCCATAGCCGCGAGCGACTCACGCTCATGCACTACAGGGACCCCTTTGTTAGAGGCTTCCAGTACTTCCCGGCTTTCCAGAACGACACCCAAGAGCGGGCAAGCCAAGATATCCACGACATCTTCAATGGAAAGCATCTGACCTTCCGCTGCCCTTACCGGGTCATAGCGGCTGATTAACAAATGCTCCTTTACCGGCTCCAGCCCTTCGACGGCTCGCCGAGAGCGACTTTGCAACAGGCCCAGAATTCGATCAGAATCGCGGACAGAAGACACTTCTGGATTCACCACCACAACCGCTTCATCCGCATGATACAACGCATGGATGGCACCTCGCTCAATACCCGCAGGTGAATCACAGACAATGTAATCAAACTTCTGTTTCAGTTCATCAATGATTCGAGCAACGCCTTCATCGGTCAGGACATCCTTATCGCGGGTTTGAGAGGCGGCAAGAATAAACAGGTTACTGTTATGTTTATCTTTAATCAGCGCCTGGTTGAGTGTAATACCGTCATTCATAACATTCACAATGTCATAAACCACCCGACGCTCACACCCCATGACCAAATCCAAGTTTCTTAAGCCGACATCAAAATCAATAACGCAGGTTTTGAACCCGCGTAATGCCAAACCAGAACTGATTGCAGCCGATGTGGTTGTTTTTCCGACGCCACCTTTCCCGGACGTCACTGTTATACACCGTCCCTTCACTGCCATCTCCTTGTACAGACAGTTATCGTCATTACCGTTAACAATACATGGTTAATAAATAGAATTAAATTGGCTGACATAAAAAGCCTGGGTTTCAATCCAGCGAATGCCTTCTTTCAGACAATACTCTTTTCTCTGACACTTCTCGCTCCTTTGACTACCTTGAAACCATCTTTTATAGCGTCATGCGGTAATCAGGAGTTGTCGTGCAGGGTATCTATGACAATTTTGTACTGGAGATGGCCATTATCTTTGGTGGCGCATCTGTATTAGGCACCCTGTTTGTCTGGCTTCGGCAACCCATCATTCTTGCTTATATCGCTTTGGGACTGATTGCCGGTCCTGACGGCCTGAAATTATTTGCTGATCCCGGCCATATCGAAGCCATCTCCCATATGGGCATTATTCTGCTCATGTTTTTACTGGGGCTGCATCTACATCCGAGAAATTTATGGCAACTGCTTCAACAAACCGCTGCCGTAACTTTATTAGCCGTTGTGATGACTACCGCAATTGTGGCAATAGCATTAATCACGTTATTTAACTCAAGTTACGCAGTAACGAATAACCTTAGCTGCTCGAATGATGCCCGCAGAGCGGTCATGTAAATCTTCGCCCTGAGCTGAAAATGATTGACCTTCAGTTTCAGGGAGAGGGT
>MUIA01000086.1 GCA_002084115.1 Oceanospirillales bacterium LUC14_002_19_P2
GCTAATGACAGATGTAGACATAGTTGTTAACCAGCAGGGAACGGATTGCACAAGAATATGTCGGATTTTATGAGGATGCCTTTTTGAGTACTTTAGTTTTAATTATTTCGAAAGAGCACCCGTCCAGTTGATTGGTGATCAGAATGCGTGTTATTGGCCATTGTTTGCAGAGTTTTTGATATTCCCCAATTAATAATTCGCGGGTTTGGCCGTCGATAGCCGAGAAGGGTTCATCCAGCAACAGAAGAGATGGATGAATGGCCATGGCTCGAGCCAGACCTGCACGCTGTTGCATGCCACCAGACAGCTGATAAGGAAATGCATTAGCAAAAGGTTGCAGGCCAGTCAGCGTTAAGACTTCATGAATGCGTTCTGTAGTGGCGTCGGAGGATAGCCTATGTGGACGTAGAACTAGCGCAATATTGTCATGCACTGTCAGCCAGGGCAGGAGGCAGAAATCCTGAAATACATAGCCTGTGATCAGGCTATGGGGTGCAGGTGTAATGCTCCCGGTATCTGGTTGAATAAGGCCTGCTATTAACTTTAATAGTGTGCTTTTACCGCTACCGGATGGCCCCAGTATGGCCGTCGTTTTTCCTTCTGGAAAACGATGTTGAGATTGTCCAGTACCATCCGGTTGCCATAGGAAAAACTGAGTTGCTGAACAGACAGTGCAGTGTTTATAGATCTATTCATGGCGTGGTGAAGCTGGAAACCAATGGCTTATCAATCACCTGATCCAGAGTGACTCGACGGTTGACCATTCCCTGTTCCTGATACCAGTGAAGTTGTTCTTCAACGCTCTTCAAGTCCAGTCGTGCATCAATATCCATATAGAGGGGATAGCGCACCATTTGTTCTGCCGTCATTACCGGAGCAATGAACCGCTGCATGCTTTCAGTCACTTGACGTAGAGGCTGCCTGCCATCAGCCAGGTTTTTGAGATTGGCTTCCGGTGAGAGCTGGTTGAAATTTTCATGATAGAGGCGGCTGCCTTTTCGAAAGGCATGAAGAAATTTTTCCACCGTTTTTGGATCTTGCGTAAGCAGGCGCGATGACACCAGAAGCCCGGTGACCTGCCAGGGGGACTCTTCGCTGACCCAGCCGATGATGTGTCCGTTGTTTTTCTTTACCATGCCGTGTGCCAGCATGCCGGGGACGATGGAGCTATCTACCCGGTCCGTCGCCAGTGCCGTGAATATTTCAGGAAAACTATGTAGTGGTATGGGTTTGATACTGTCAGGAGGAAAGGCATATTTATTGGCGATTCTACCCGCCGTGTAGTGCAGGGTAGAACCGATGTCTGTGACTGCCAGGCTATGGCCGGCCAGTTGCCTGGGATGGCGTAGCCCTTCGCTCCAGGCTTTGTTGGAAACGACGATGGGAGAGCCTTCCCAACCGGGCTCTTCCCGGAAATTTCCTGCTATCAGTTTGAGCTTGCCGTGTCCCGCCAGATTGAAGACGGCGGCAGCGATACCTGTCAGCCCGATATCCACATCGTTTGAGGCGACAGCGAGGGCAATTTTCTGGGCCGAAGGAAAGATCAGAAATTCGGTCGTGATACCTTCTTCATCGAAATAACCGAAATCCTTAGCGAGTTGGAATACGCTGCCGGATTGCAGGCTCAAGGAGCCTAGCCGCAGGTGAACAGGTTTGTTCGCTGCATGTCCGAATCCAGACGATAAAAGGGCTATTCCCAGTGATAGCAGCAGGGAAAACAAGATTCTGAATTTTTGCAAAGGTGTTCTTACCGCAGTTTTCTAGCCATGGATATCAGGTCTGGACGGCAGCGCCACCAGAGTATAGTCTCAATCCGTCAGCTCGCACGGCGCCTGCGGTGCAGCGTGTTTCCCCATAACAATAAGAACGCGGAGAACCGGTTATGGCTGAAGAATCCATCCACACGTTTCGTGAGTTTTATCCTTACTACCTGAATGAACACAGTCACCCTGTCTGTCGAGGGTTGCACTACGTGGGCAGTCTTCTGGTGTTGGCACTGCTGGGTTATTCCCTGATTTCTGGCGAGCCTGTGTGGCTGCTGGCTCTGCCGGTTGTGGGCTATGGGTTTGCCTGGGTTGGGCACTTTGTGTTTGAAAAGAATCGGCCTGCTACCTTTCGCTATCCGTTTTACAGTTTTATGGCTGATTGGGTCATGCTGGCCGAATTTCTGACCGGCCGCTCCCGGCATAAAACGCAGTAATTTGGTAAACTGCCGCCGTTTCAAACCCTGATTGAGTTCCTGATGGCTGTTTATACTAACGATGAGCAACTGGCGCTTTGGGAATCCCGTTTTGTTGATTACCTGCGCCATCATGAAACTGATGACCACTCCCACGATCTTTCCCATTTCCAGCGGGTTTGGAAAACCGCCCAGCTGATCATGGCGGAGGATGAGCGCCCGGTTGATCGCCTGGTCGTACTGGCAGCCTGCTATTTTCACGATATTGTTTCCCTGCCGAAGGATCATCCGCAGCGTTCGGAATCTTCCAGGTTGGCTGCGGTGAAAACCTGTGAAATTTTGCAGGAGCTGGCATTCTCGGAGGCTTTGATTCCAGCTGTCGCCCATGCGGTGGAAGCGCACAGCTTTTCGGCCAACATTCCAACGGAAACGCCGGAGGCTGAAGTGGTTCAGGATGCTGACCGGATGGAGTCACTGGGAGCCATTGGTCTGGCGAGGGTGTTTTATACGTCTGGCAAACTCGGGCGTCATATCTTTAACCCGGAAGACCCCTGGGCCAGCAATCGCGAGCTGGATGACTGGAATTTTGGGATTGATCACTTTCCCCTGAAGCTGCTGCGTCTGGCTGATACCATGAAAACCGAAGCCGGCCGGAAACTGGCAAGACACAATACGGAGTACCTGAACCAGTTCCTGCAGAAACTGGCGAGAGAGTTGGAAGGCGATTATTCCTGCTAACGCCAGGAATTCAGTCGATCACCTTGCCCTGGCGACGTTCCTCCGGATGGCGAAACCAGCCCATACCGGCTTTCAGGGGATGGAAGCCGAATTGCTGGTAAAACGGCATCTGCCCGGGTGAGGTGAACAGAATAATGTTATCCACATCGAGCTGTTCCATCAGGTTGCTGACGATGCGTTTGCCATAACCCTGACGCTGATGGTCAGGTCTTACCGCGATATCACAGAGTACTGCCTGATAAATGCCATCTGAAATGGCACGCCCGAGGGCGATAAGCTGGTTATCTTGAAATACCACACAGGTGGCGAGGCTGTGCTGGAAAGCCTGCTCCAGCAGGTCTGGCGACCGTTCGCCCATACGGATGCGGTGGTAGATTTCTGCGGCCTGACACCAATCGATATCACTGCAATCGGTCTTTATGACCAGAGACATGGGCTGTACTTCCTGATGACACCAGCACTGCAGACAGTATAGGTGGCTGGCACGGGCGTATCGGGCTGTATTCACTATCCACTATTGGTGCCTATTCCATCCGAATTTTTCGTCCAGGTTGCTGCTGTTTGAGAGAGCGTCATGAAAATACAACAACCTAAAGTAGAATTAGGCTTGAAACAGCCTATTTTCTGACTCCGGTTCAGTACCCTGTTGGATTAGTCTTGAGACGTTAGAGTGTGGAAGAGAAGACAAGTTAACTTAGAATTTGGAGGAATTGGATAAACTACAAGCAGGAATGGCGGACAGGCAGTAACTGCCCGCCGCCAAGAGATAAAACTTAGCAGAAGCTACCAATAGCCTGGCCCATACGCACAGTATCCCCGGCTTTCAGGTCATCCAGCCAGTTCATCTGGTCCTTACCGAACAGAACAATAGCCGTAGAACCCAGCTTGAACCGGCCCATCTCATCGCCCCGGTTGAGGTGAATGGCTTGTCGGCCGGCCTCGGTATAGTCGAAAGCTTTCAAGATTCTGCGTGGCGGTGTCACGACACCGGACCAGACCGTTTCAATACTGGCGACAATCATGGCACCGACCAGTATCACGGCCATGGGCCCCCTATCAGTATCAAAGATGCAAACCACCCGCTCATTCCGGGCAAACAGTCGGGGCAGGTTTTCCGTGGTGGCCTGGTTAACGGAGAACAGGCGGCCAGGCACATGAATCATTTGACGTAGCGTGCCACCGGCGGGCATGTGCACCCGGTGATAATCCTTGGGAGACAGGTATACCGTGGCAAACTTGCCTTCGGTGAATTCTGTCGCCAGTGCGCTGTCACCACCCAGCAGTTCGGTCAGACTGAAATCGTGACCTTTAGCCTGGTACAGGCGGCCATAACGAATATCGCCCAGCTGGCTGATGGCACCGTCAGCGGGAGAAATCACCGCATGACTGTCGGCTGGCATGGGACGGGCATCATGTTTGAGCGGCCGGGTAAAGAAATCGTTGAAATGGGCGTAAGCCTTGGGGTTTTCCTCCAGCGCTTCACGCATGTCGACGTCATACTGGCGGACGAACCACTGGATAAACGTGTTCTTGAACCAGGGGATCTGGCACTCGGCCAGACAGTGAGTCGCGCGGGAGATCAGATGGTGAGGCAGGATGGTCTGAACCGCCGCAAACAGGCGGTCGGGCAATGGGCTGTTGGTACTACTGTTATCTGTCACGGCGGTCTCTGTCATCCTAGGGCCTTGTCGGCGTGGTTACTTATGCTTGCAGCTGCTCGTGGCGATTGTACTTCAAGCGGTTTCGATCGGGGTATCCGTTCTGTTACCCCATTCCGACCAGGAGCCGTCATACGCCTTGATCGATGGGTATCCCAACAATCGGGCCACCAGGTAGGTCAGACCTGACCGGTGATGGCTCTGGCAATGGGTGATGACCTGTTTGTCAGGGCTGATACCCAGTTGGGTCAGGATTTCAGGCAGATCTGTTCTGAGCCGGAAACTGCGCGCGGGATCCATGGCCTGAGTCCGTTCAAAATTGATCGCCCCGGGTATGTGACCGCCTCGCATGGAAAAGGTTCGTTCGCCACTGTATTCCGCCGCTGAGCGGGCATCCCAGATGACGGTATCGTCGTTATCCAGAGCCGTGATGATCTGCTCGGCGTGAATTCTGGGGCTTTCATCAATACTCAGGCTGACAGTGGTCGGCGTCGGAACCGCCGGTGTGGCCTGCAGAGGGAAACGTTCCTCTAGCCAGGCACGCATACCGCCGTTCAGGTAGGACCAGCGTGTGTGGCCGATCAGGTCCAGGGTCCAGATAAACCGGCCGGCCCAGCCACCGCCTTCATCATCGTAAACAACAATGTGCTGGTCGGGTTGGTAGCCAATACGTCCGAACAGGGCTTCGAGCTGATTCAGTGCTGGCAGTTTACCGGTTGCAGGAGGCTGGCCTGATACCAGTTCACCGGGCTGCACGTGGATGGCGCCGGGGATATGCATCTGCTGGTATAGCGCTGGATTACAGAGATCAACAATCAGTAAGTCCTCGGAGCCCAGCAGAGGCTGAAGATCTTCCGGTTCCACCAGGGGCGGCAGGAGAGGCTGGCTGCTCATTATAGTTGTCATTTCTGGGGATTTGGTCGCCCTGTGATTGTACTGCAGCCATGGTCTGCTGCAAATATCACGGGTTGCGCTAAGAAAGGGATGGACTATTTTTCAGGGCTAACTCACGCAGTGAGGGAACGGGAACACGGACCAATCCTGATGGTCAGACATTCTAATGGATGATGAAACAGGTTCCACTACCGCGAGCCTGAATAACAGCAGGTACCCAGCCATGATCAGTAGACCCGTTATAAGACAACTTTTAATATGCGTATGGCTGATTTTGCTGCCAGTTGGTGTGCAGGCCGCAGATTACCTGTTTGCCTTTTTGGGGAGTAACGCGCGGGGCGACCTCTGGCTGGTCGATAGAGCGACAGGACATGTATTGCTCACTGAAACCGCCGATGCAAAAACGGTGGCCGATTATACCGGTCATTACGGCAATATTGCGTTTCACCATTTTGCAAATACCGATCAACATGCTGGCTGGCTGGCTGGCTGGCAGATCACCTGATACGCAAGGCGTTACCGGAACTCCGGAGACTCGAACAATCTGGTCAGCTAAAAGTGACATCGCTTTCATTTTTGTATGCCCTTGCGGGATTGAATGCTGTGGATGGAAAGGCATCGGGCTATGATCCGGTGGCTGGAAGGCAGGCGCTGCACCAGTTCGAACAGATGGTGGATACGGCATTTCAAAGTGACGGTCGCACCATCGCTGCAATGCATGGGGTCAGTGATAGCAAACTGATATTACAGGCTATGGAGGTAGTACGGGAAACATCCACGGGGCCTGCGGCTGACCTGGTGGTTTATGCCGATACCTATTCCATCGGTTTTTACCGGCATGATGGCGATATAAAGGTTAAGGAAAGCTTTGCTGATGATCCCGCCAGAACCCCGGCGGGTGGTTTTTTTCAGTTAAAAAATGGTAGCCAGACGTTATTCAGTGAAAAGGGCCCAGAGCATCTGACAGAATCGGTTCGGCAATTCTGGGACAAGCAGGGTCGCCATTATACGGATGCTGAGCTTCAGCAGCGTTATCAGGATACCAACCGGAATGAACTCGGTGGTGTACTCGGAGAGATGGGGACGAATCCTGTTCTCTGGCAGTTGAATGAGAATGATGTATCGACCTTGAAGCAACTGGTGTTTGAAACCGCCCAGGATATTGGCAAGATGTTGTCTGAGCTCACCCCAGCATCGACGGCAGGCCAAAAGCAGCCGGTCGCTATTATTGGTTTCTACGCGGATATTCTGAATGCCTCCCCCTCTTTTTATCAGGCGCTACGCAGCGGTTTAACGGATCGCTATGAGCCGCGATTAATTCATGGTGGAGAGTTAAGCTGGGCGCTGGCGGGAGCTGCTGTCCAGCTATTCAACGCGGTCGATGCGGTTCGTTATCCCTGACTGCCTATACTTCCCCATGGCAACATGGGGAATCGAATAATGAGTACAACGCAGCAAAGCGCAACGCTGCTGACGGCAGTGAAAGCGGCCAGTGCCGAGTGGATGGCAGCGTTTAACCGTGCAGATGCCGCAGGTTGCGCTGCACAGTATGAAGCGTCGGCTATCATGCATGCGCGACCTTTTGGCACGTTTAACGGGACGGCGGAAATACAGGCGTTCTGGCAGAAAGTGATGGATGATGGGTTGGCGGATGTGGCCTACAGCAATACACAGATTGATGTGTTGGATGACCAGAGTGCAGTGCTTACCTCTGACTGGGTAATGAATAAAGCACAGGGCGTTGTTCATCGTGAGCTTTGGGTTCTGCAGCCCGATGGGACGGCAAAGCTCCGGGAGGATGAGTTTGAAGTGCAGTAAAGTGCTTTCTATAAGGAATGGAGCCGAATAACTGTGATTATTCGGCTCCATTCCTTGTCATACCCAGCAAATAATCAGTTACCTTCCTCAAGCGATCTCACAATATGACGCCAGGACGCCATGCGTCGTGGTGTGATATGCCCTTCGTCCAAGGCTTCATGGATGGCACAGCCGGGTTCCTGTTCATGTCGGCAGTCCCGGAACTTACAGTGACCAATGAACGGATGGAATTCCCGGAAACCATGGATCACCTCATCGGCATCCATATGCCAGAGACCAAATTCCCGAATGCCGGGGGAGTCGATCAGCATCCCGCCATCCGGCATATGAAAGAGGTGGGCTGCGGTGGTGGTATGGGTACCTTTACCGGTACTTTCGGACAATTCGCCCACTTTGGCATTAATACCAGGCATCAACAGGTTCACCAGGGACGATTTACCCACGCCGGACTGGCCTACAAAAACGCTGGTGTGGTCTGATAGCAGCGATTTCAGGGCATCCAGCCCGTGATCTGTCACCGTGGAAGCTTCCAGTATCCTGTAGCCGATATCGCGATAAACCGCTAAAAGATCATCCTTTATCGCCGTTGTGTTGGTGTCATCCAGCAAATCCGTCTTGTTCAGCAGAATGACCGGCTCAATACCCACAGACTCCGCTGCTACCAGGTAGCGGTCAATTAAATTACCATGGGGTTCCGGAACCGGGGCAATTACCAGCACGATGTAGTCAATATTGGCGGCAACGGGCTTTAACTGGCCCCGTTGGTCCGGGCGCGCCAATTCACTGGTTCGGGGCAAGTGAGCGACGACTACGCCGGTTTTGTCCTTTCCGGGCCGCCAGACGACCCGGTCACCGGTCACCAGAGCAGGCAGGTTGGCTCTCAGGTTACAGCGGAAGGTGTTTACAGGCTCGCCAGGAGGCTCTATATCAAGCTGTACGCCGTAGTGTGCAATCACTAACCCTTCTGTCTCAGGCCCGAGATCACTGGCGTTCAATTGCTCCAGGCTCTTTTGCTCCCGGCGTGCAGCGCGCTCTGCACGTTCATCCTGGATTTTTTTTATGCGCCAATTTTGTCTGCGGTTCAGTCTTCGTTTTGACATGGTTTAGACTGTAAGAAGATATGCCGGATTTTCAGGTGGGCAGGCATTAAGCCTGAGGAAGTATGGCAGATACAGGGACATGTAGTTTGCATGGTGCCAAAAGTGCAGATTATGATGAACCATCGATTTTGAATCAACTAAAGACCTGATAGGCAGTTTAATGGTACAAGCAGACAATCTGGTGTGGATCGATCTGGAGATGACCGGTCTTAATCCGGACACTGATCGCATTCTGGAGTTCGCAACGATCATCACCGACGGTGAGCTCAATGAGCTGGCGGTCGGTCCTGTCATTGCGGTGCATCAGCCAGACTCGGTGCTGAATGCAATGGATGATTGGTGTATCAAAACCCATGGCCAGACTGGCCTGACGGACAGGGTCAGGAAAAGTACCATCTCAGAGCAGGAAGCGGAAAAACAGACACTCGACTTTATCCGTCAATATGTTGACCCGCGAGTCAGCCCGATGTGTGGCAACAGCATCGGTCAGGACCGTCGTTTCCTACACCGCTTCATGCGTGATCTTCATGATTATTTCCACTACCGCAATATTGATGTCAGTACTGTGAAGGAACTGGCGCGTCGCTGGCGCCCCGATGTCTTTAATGGTGTCGTGAAGGCCGGTTCGCATAAGGCGCTGGATGATATCCGCGAATCCATTGCCGAGATGCGCTACTACCGCGAACATTTCATCAAAATGAAGTAATCCCTGAAAGGCTGGTTATCCAGCCTTTTTTGTGTCGATATTTCCCCCTGTTGCTTCTTTCTTTCCTTGCTGAATACCCGAAGACACTCTTTTACAGACTCCTTACCAAGTCGCTCCCCATGTTCAGGTAAGGTTCAGTGACCCTCCCGTATTCTTGTTCCCGAGTTCAGACGTAATAACGCACCACGCTGGACACGGCCCAATCAGAACAGGCAGTCCCTGACAGAGCCGGCCAGCAACAAAGAACAGACGAGGAGAACGACCATGAAAAAGATTGCAGCCATTGCTCTTGCCGGTGTTACTGCTATGAGTGTTGCTACTGTACAGGCCGATACGTTTGTCGGACTGGTAGCCGGTTCCCACAGCGCAGACCTGCAGACTCCCAGCGGTCTGAAAGGCACCAACAACAGCTTCGACAATATCATCAAGAATGATGGTATGTATGGTATCCGTGTTGGTCAGCAGAACGATGGTTACCGTTTCTACGCGACTTACGACAATGCGTCCAACAGCTATCGGACGTACAAGATGCGCCAGGAAAACCTGACCGTATCCCTGGACAAGACCTTTGATGTCGGCACTGGCGGCACTCAGCTGTTTGCCGGTGCTACTACCGGTATCACTAAGTTGACCCACGAGTCCAAAGACATGCGTCGTGACAATGACCTGGGATACGCCATGGGCCTGCAGGCCGGTATCATCCAGAAGCTGGGATCCAACTTCTCTGTTGAGGGCGGCTACCGCTACATGCGCCATAACGCCAAGGTTGACGTCAAGGAACATGGTGGTAACAAGCTGGGTTCCTCCAAGCTGAAGAGCTCTGATACCTGGTTCCTTTCCGCCAACTACCACTTCTGATTGTGTCATCAACCGGGCTTGTCAGGCAGGCCCGGTTACCTTTCTTCGCTTAACCTGTCTTCATGACAGAGGTATCATTCAAACGTTGTCGTTTATAGGGGCGCAGTCATGAACGTATTGCTGGTGGAAGATGATGACCTTCAGCGTCACCACTTGGGGTATCAGCTGGAAAGTCTTGAGTTTCGTGTTTACGCCGCACCGGAAGCGCGGGAAGCCCTGTTTTTCAGTGATGAATATGCCTTTGATGTCGCCATTATTGACCTGGGCCTGCCCGGGATGGACGGCATCGACTTGATCAAAACCCTACGCCAGCGAGGCCGTACCTATCCCATCCTGATTTTGACGGCGCGTGGGAAGTGGGAGGACAAGGTCAATGGTCTGGAAGCGGGAGGCGATGATTATGTCGTCAAGCCATTCCAGTTTGAGGAACTCAAGGCCAGGCTGAATGCATTGATTAGCCGTGCATCGGGTTTTAGTCATCCAAAAATTTCGGCGGGTCCCTACCGGCTGGATTTATCTGCCAAGAAAGCCTGGGTCGGTGACACCGAGCTGGTGCTGACGGCGTATGAATACAAAATTCTTGAATACCTGATGCGTCATGACCAACAGGTGGTGTCCAAAACTAGCCTGATGGAGCAGTTGTATGCGGATGATGACCGCGACAGCAATGTGCTGGAGGTTCTGGTTGGCCGGCTGCGACGCAAACTGTCCCAGGCGGGAGGAGAGAGCCCGATTGACACCATTCGGGGGCAGGGGTACCTGTTCACGCTGTCATGTTCGTAGGACGTTCACTCAAATTCCGTGTATTGCTGGCATTCGGCGTTGCCATGATTCTGGTCTGGGCTGTCGATGCTATAACCGATATAGAGTCGTTCAAGCACTACATGTTCGATACCATCAAACGACAACTTTCATCGGATTCCAGCGTGTTGCTGACGGCGGCACGAATTAAGAACGGTCAGCTGATTATGCCGAGAGAACTGCCTGACGAGACGTTTAATCAGGTGGAGTCACAGGTTTTTGGCATGATCTACAGCAAGGAGGGGGAATTGTTATGGCGCTCCCGTTCGACGCTGAATGAACCGTTGCCCTACCAACCTGTTTACAACGAGCATGAAAACTTCTTTGACCTCGTCGAGGGCGAGGACAATAGCTATTTTGTCTACGACATTGATGTGGAGATAAAAACCGGCAACGAATCCATGCCCCTGATCTTTGTCACCATCGAACCCGCCCAGGAATATCAACAGAGCCTGCGATACTACAAACGTGAATTGTTGTTCTGGTCTGCCGTACGTGGTGGTTTGATGCTGCTGGTGCTTTGGCTGGCCATGTACTGGAGTCTGATTCCCATCAAACAGCTGGTTGCCCGCCTGAAGGATATTGAATCCGGCGAGAATGACCAGTTGACCGGACTATAGTGGACCCCAAAAACTGGACAGTCAGCTAAGTTAAGTTTTCTGGTTGCAAAATGACCCTCAGGAGGGAGTCATGGCAGCAAAAAGAAAACGGCATGCCCCGGAATTCAAGGCACAG
>MUIA01000136.1 GCA_002084115.1 Oceanospirillales bacterium LUC14_002_19_P2
CAGTTAATAACGAAATCGCATCAATGAAATTTTGAAAGAGCCTGGAATTCATAACAGTCATCCCCAGATAGCCGGATGGTTCAGGGAGTATAGGTCAACCAACCATCAGGGGTAACTTAGCCGCGCGAGTGGCTACTACCCAAAAACCACTCTCAATTGATTGCGCTTACTTCTCAGAATGACGTTCTATATCTTTCTTGATAAACCAGGCAAAACCACCACCAAACGCAATCACTAATCCAACGGTAACTAAGCCCGCTATCACAACGGTATCCAGGTACATAACCCCCTCCTTCCTGCATTTTCGTTCTCTTTATAATCTCAGGCTAGCAGTACCCGGAAACCACCCTATTGACACAGATCAATAACCCTTCTAAAAGTCAGGTTGATTCGAGGAGATACACTTTTTTGCGTCTTTGGAACCTGATGCTGCCAATACTGCTGCATGCCCGCCCCCATAAATAGCAATGAGCCTGCCTCAAGCATCAGGTTCCGCACAGGGATCGAACGATCCGTTTTATGGCGCAACTGAAATCGTCGCGTCGCACCAAGGCTGAGAGATGCCACCAGCGGATCATCCCCGAGCTCTGGCTCATCATCCGCATGCCAGCCATTGCTATCCTGCCCCGATCGGTAAAGGTTCACTAAAACACTATTAAATTTGGCTCCTGTGGCTTGCTCAACCCGCATTTTCAGCGCATGCAAAAGCGGCAGCCAGGGTAGCGGTTCAAGCTGAATCCCCGAGTAGCGATAACGGGCACCGGCATCGCCATACCAGACTTGCAACCGCGGCAATGGCAGGGGTCGACCAAACATTTGAATTTCATCCTGTTGCCACGCCACCGTTTCCTGTAACTCTTTATAAAGCTGGCTGGCTTCATCAACAGTGAGCCAGGTTGGCCAGTATCGACAGATACCACCCGGCAAGGTGATCACTTCAGCACTCATTTCATCGCTACCGGAATCAGGACTTAACATTTACGAATACCTGCCCTAGAATACTGTATAGATATACAGAATATCACAGACAAAAACCGAGAGGACCACCATGGCCGTTATCCCCATGTGGCAATGTGACCGGGACGGAAGCATGTTTGCAGATAAGAAAGCTGCCAAAAAGTACGATCGTCAACTAGAACTTGCTGCCAACCTGAGCAGTTTGCTGGAAAAACATTTCAGTACGCTGAACGAAGAGCTGGCAGAAAATATCGGCCTGTTGCTGGCGCGTTATAAGGACACCTTGTCCAAAGCGTTCAAAGGTAAACCTGAACTGGTGCTGGAGCTGCTCGATGAAACCCAGCTTACCCCTGAATCAGTGCCCGCCTGATAGGCACAGTCCAACAACAAACCTCCGCCCGGCCTGCCCTGTAAACCCCGGAGCGGTAGCGTAGACTGAATGCCGTTATCCGAAGGTGCCTCTCACTCCAACATCTTTGGATGCTTTCAGGTAAATCCCTGCTTCGCCGGAAAGGCTTACTTTCCGGCATTTTATTCTCCAAACATTCCCACTTCACCTATCCTGTGCACCAACACCAATCATCCGGATTGTTTCCCGTTTCGGTCACCCCCATATTGAGTCTTTCCGGTTATCCGCTAACATACGCCCCTTTTTATGTAGAGTGAGCAGGCAACCCCTATGGCAACATTCGTTTCTGGACAACGCTGGATCAGTGACACAGAGATCGAACAGGGGCTTGGCACCATTCTTACCATTGAGGCGCGAACGGTAACGCTACTCTACCCCGCCACTGGTGAAACCCGTGTCTACCGACTGGAAAACTGTCCCCTGACCCGCGTTATGTTCGCGGTGGGCGATACCGTTGAAAGTCATGAAGGCTGGTCACTCACCGTTACCGGCGTCAGGGAAGAAAACGGCCTGGTCACTTATACCGGTACGCTCGACAATGGTGAGCAACGGGACCTCCCCGAGTCCTGTCTCAGCAATTTTATTGAATTTAACAAACCGCAGGATCGTCTGCTGGCGGGTCAGATTGACCTGAACAGCAACTTTTCCTTGCGTTACCAGACACTCTGTCATTACAACCGGGTCATCCAGTCGCCTCTGCTGGGTCTCACTTGCGCACGCGCCAGCCTGATTCCCCATCAGCTGCATATCGCGAATGAAGTGGGTAATCGCTTTGCACCCCGGGTGCTGCTGGCTGATGAAGTAGGTCTTGGTAAAACCATTGAAGCCGGTCTAATCCTAAGTCAGCAGCTGCTGACCGGTCAGGCGAAGCGCGTGCTGGTTGTCGTTCCGGAACCCCTGGTTCACCAATGGCTGGTCGAAATGCTGCGGCGCTTCCACTTGCGTTTCAGCGTATTCGATGCCGAACGCTGCCGAAATGCAGACGGCGACAACCCGTTCAGCAGTGAACAGCTGATTCTCACCAGTCTGGAATTCCTGCGCGACCATCCTGAGCATCAGGAGCAGGTTGTTGACGCCGGCTGGGATCTCCTTGTGGTTGATGAAGCCCATCACCTGCTGTGGACGGAGTCCGAGGGTGGTAGCCCTGAATACCAACTGATCGAAACCCTGGCAAACAGCACCCCCAGCGTACTGCTGCTGACAGCAACGCCAGAACAACTGGGTGTGGAGAGCCACTTCGCTCGATTGCGCCTGCTGGATCCAGACCGTTTCCATGACCTGGAGCAGTTCTGCAATGAATCCGCCGGGTATGAGCCACTGGCCAAGGCTGTACAGCAATTACTGGAAGCCGAGCAACTTCCCGCAGAACAGGCAGACGTGATTGCCTCACTGGTGGGAGACGAAGCACAGCCGCTGCTGGAAATCCTGACCGCTGAAAGTAGCGAACAGGAAGCCTATGACCAGGCAAAAGAACAGTTGATTCGTCTGCTGCTTGATCGGCATGGCACTGGCCGTATTCTTTTCCGAAATACACGCGCCTCTGTCCCCGGCTTTCCCGGTCGCGTTGTGCAGGGATATCCACAACAGATACCCCAGCTGTACCAGATTGCCTTGGAAGAATCCCGGGAATCAGAGCATTTGCTCAGGCATCAACTATTTCCGGAGCTGGCCTACCAAGCCAACATCAAGGTTGATGATATGGATCCCTGGTGGAAGGTCGACCCCCGTGTCGAGTGGCTGGCCAATCTCCTGAAACTGTTGAAAAAGGAGAAGGTGCTGGTCATCTGCGCCAACGCCACCACGGCCATGGATCTGGAAGCGGCTTTGCGCATTACCTCTGGCGCACAGGCATCGGTGTTCCACGAAGGCATGTCCATCGTTGAACGTGACCGTGCGGCCGCCTGGTTTGCGGATGAAGAATACGGCGCCCAGTTGCTGATCTGCTCCGAAATTGGCAGTGAGGGCCGTAACTTCCAGTTCGCCCATCACCTGGTACTGTTTGACCTGCCCTTCAACCCGGATCTGCTGGAACAGCGTATTGGCCGGCTTGATCGGATTGGTCAGTCTGAAACTATCCGTATCCATGTGCCTTACCTCGAAGGTACTGGTCAGGCTCGCCTGTTTCACTGGTACCACGAAGGACTCGATGCCTTTGCTGATACTTGCCCGGCTGGCAGCGTTGTATTCTCCGAATTGGGCGGAGAACTCACCGAGTGGGTCAGCAACACAGCAACAAACGAGACCGATGAAACAGGGGAAGCAAACAGCAATGAGCTGATCAGCAAAACCCTGTCGCTCAACACAGAAATTGCCGGAAATCTGCGTCAGGGACGAGACCGTCTGCTAGAGCTCAATTCCTGTGGCGCCGGCAGCAGCCACGACCTGGCCGACGAGATTCGAAAACAGGATACACCGAAGGTTCTTCGAAACTACCTGGAACGGCTGATGGAGGGGTTCGGACTGGAAACCGAAGATCACTCCAAACACTGCCTGATCGTCCGGCCCGGCAGCCATATGACGGTATCAAGCTATCCGGCTGTGCCTGCTGATGGTACGACGATTACCTTCAGCCGTGACACAGCCCTGGCCCGTGAAGACATGCAGTTCGTCACCTGGGAGCACCCCATGGTACGCGAAGGCATGGAAATGCTGCTGACCAGCGAAACCGGTAATACGTCGGTCGCGCTGATCAAGAACAAGGCGCTGAAACCCGGCACCATGCTTATGGAAGCCGTCTTTGTGGTTGAAGCTGGCGGGGACAGGAAACTGCAATTGCACCGATTCCTACCGCCTACGGTGATTCGCACACTGATTGACCCCAACCTGAACAACCTGGCCGAGAAGGTCGGTTTTGAAGGGCTGGACAGTCAGCTACAGAAGCTCAAGACCACGATGGCTCGCAAGGTCGTCAAGGCCCAGCGTGAGCCCATTCTCAAGATGGTTAACAAGGCGGAGGATTACGCCCGCACCCGTGTGGCGGACATCATTAATGAGGCTTGCCAGCAATTGATTCAGTCAGTCACCCGGGAAATCCGGCGACTGGCGGCGTTGAAAGCCGTCAACCCGAATATCCGTGATGAGGAAATTGAGTTCCTGAAGCAGCAGGCGGCCATTGGCCACCAGTGCCTTCAAAAGGCGCAACTGCGCCTGGACGGGATTCGATTAATCTTCGCGGCGCAATAAACCGCTAAAATCCGCCAGTTATTAATGAATA
>MUIA01000153.1 GCA_002084115.1 Oceanospirillales bacterium LUC14_002_19_P2
TGACTCATTACCTCGCTTGGCGGCGCGCTCTAACAGAGCGTCATAGGCTGACGACTGCACGCATGTTCGAGAAAATCATTGGACATTGGTGCTACCAACCACAAGGGGTAACTTAGCCCTGCTGGTTCATGTCGATGACCTGCTGGCCCGCTGGAGTAACCATCGCTTAATCGCCACACCTCATCGCGTCATGGCAGATCATGATGCGGATATCTGGCCAGAACGTTATTCCATGGTTTATTTCTGCTGTCCGGCCAAAGAAACCATTATCGATTCCCGCGACCTGTTCCCGGATGAGCCTCCGCTCTATCCACCCATCACCGCAGGCGATCACCTCTCAGAACGCCTTAACCAGGCCTACCAACACAGCTATCGCCAACCCGGAACCTGAAGAGGCAGTACCAAGATCAGGACAGGCCGAAGCGTATCCCCTATAATCCGCGCAAATTCTACCGACCACAGGAACCGTCATGACCCAGGACGAACTGAAACAGGCCGTGGCCCGAGCGGCGCTGGACCATATTCTGCCTCACCTTGAAAGCGACATGATTCTCGGCATTGGTACCGGCTCTACGGCCAACTGTTTTATTGATGCGCTGGCCGAGTTCAAGGATCGTTTCGATGGTGCCGTTGCCAGCTCAGAAGCCTCTGCCCAGCGCCTGAAGTCCCATGGCATTCCGGTCTATGACTTGAACACTGTCAGCGAACTTCGCTTTTATATTGATGGTGCCGATGAAACCAATGAACACCTGCATCTGATCAAGGGTGGTGGCGCAGCACTGACACGGGAAAAGATCGTGGCAGCTGTAGCCAGAGAATTCATCTGTATCGCTGACGAAAGCAAGCTGGTTGATGTATTGGGTACTTTCCCGCTACCGGTGGAAGTCATTCCCATGGCCCGCAGCCACGTCGGTCGGAAACTGGTGAAACTGGGTGGCGACCCGGTTTACCGGGAAGGCGTTGTCACGGATAACGGCAATATCATTTTGGACGTCTGGAATATGAATATTCTCAATCCGGTTGAAATGGAGCAGTCCATTAACCAGATTACCGGCGTAGTGACTAATGGCCTGTTTGCCATGCGTCCAGCCAATCTGCTGTTACTGGGAACCTCTGAAGGCGTAAAAACCCTGACAGGTAAATAAAATATCCAGTCATTATCCAACACATAAAAACTCCCGTGCAAAAGGCATTAAACGGCACGGGACGACCAACCCAAGTTACGTACAAATACTGTCATTTCAGCCAATTTTCCTGTATACAGAACAGCGACGCACCGGGATCGTGCACAACACAACAACATACTCGATAAAGTACAACAATAACGGGCATAACAATGAAACAGAGCATAACCCGAAAACTCGCCGGTCTGACGGCGGCAATCGCCCTGACCTGTTCTGCAGCGCAGGCCGATGAAACCCTGAAAATTGGCTTGGCTGGCCCTGTAACCGGCCCTGTCGCGCAATATGGTGACATGCAGTTCACTGGCGCAAAGGCAGCAATTGAACAGATCAACCTTGCCGGTGGCATTAACGGCAAGATGCTCGAAGGTGTCGTTTATGATGATGCCTGTGATCCGAAACAGGCTGTTGCTGTTGCCAACAAGATTGTGAACGACGATATCCGTTTTGTTGTAGGGCATCTCTGCTCGTCTTCTACCCAGCCTGCGTCTGACATCTATGAAGATGAAGGCATTCTGATGATTACCGCGGCTTCCACCAGCCCGGATATCACCACTCGCGGCTACCAGATGATCTTCCGCACTATCGGCCTGGACAGCATGCAAGGTCCGACTGCCGCCCGATACATTACCGACAGTATCAAGCCTGAACGCGTTGCCGTTATTCATGACAAACAACAGTATGGCGAAGGCCTGGCAACCTCTGTTCGCGACAACCTGAAAGCTTCTGGTATCAATGTTGTCATGTTTGAGGGTGTGACTCCTGGTGACAAGGACTTCTCAGCTCTGGTGGCAAAACTCAAGAAGGAAGATGTTGATTTCGTTTACTACGGCGGCTATCACCCTGAGCTTGGACTGATCCTGCGCCAAAGTGCGGAAAAAGGTCTTCAGGCACAATTCATGGGTCCCGAAGGGGTCGGTAACAAGGACATCTCCGGCATTGCCGGTGAAGCTTCTGAAGGTCTGCTCGTGACGCTGCCAAAGAGCTTTGATCAGGATCCCAAGAACAAGGCCTTGGTCGACTTTATCAGCGACAAGAATGAAGACCCCAGCGGTCCCTTCGTATTCCCGGCCTATGCCGCAGTTCAGGTTATGGTTGACGGCATGAAACTGGCCGGTAGCGAATCACCGGAAGCCGTTGCCGAAGCGCTGCGTGCCAACAGCTTCAACACACCTACCGGCACCCTCAGCTTCGATGACAAAGGCGACCTGCAAGACTTCAACTTTGTCGTCTACAGCTGGCATGCCGACGGTACCAAGACTGCAGTCACAGAATAACGGACTCTCAAACACCTTGAGCGGACTTCCTCCCTTGCGTTGAAGCCCCCAGGCGCAGCATCCGGCATGCACAAAAGGCGTTCAGGATGCTTCAACCCGCTATCCACAAGAATAAGCAGTACTTATGCCTGAAGCAGCCTACTATTTCCTGCAACAGACGCTGAACGGCCTGACGCTCGGCAGCGCCTACGCACTCATTGCCATCGGCTACACGATGGTTTACGGCATTATCGGAATGATCAATTTCGCCCACGGCGAAGTCTACATGATAGGTAGTTACGTGGCGTTTATCGTTCTGGCCATTCTCACCATGTTGGGTATCGACAGCGTCACGTTGTTGCTGGTCGCCGCCTTTATCATCAGTATCGTCATTACCAGTATTTACGGGTTCTCCATTGAACGTGTCGCTTACCGGCCACTGCGCGGCACTAATCGTCTGATTCCTTTGATTTCCGCCATCGGCATGTCCATTTTTCTGCAGAACTACGTCCGGCTGGCGCAGGGATCAAGAGACATTGCCATGCCCAGCCTGATCACTGGCGGCTGGATCATCGGACCGGAAGACGGCTTTCATGCCACCCTGTCCTGGATGCAACTGGTGATATTCCTGGTCACCCTGTTCTCCATGACAGCCCTGACCTTTTTCATCTCTCGCTCCCGACTGGGCCGTGCCTGCCGAGCCTGCGCCGAAGATCTCGGCATGGCTAACCTGCTGGGTATCAACACCAACACCATTATCGCACTGACATTCACTATCGGAGCCGCCCTCGCCGCCGTTGCCGGTGTCCTCCTTGGTCTCTACTACGGCGTAATCAATCCCTACATTGGCTTTCTTGCTGGGCTCAAAGCCTTTACAGCTGCCGTACTGGGAGGCATAGGCAGTATCTCCGGCGCCATGTTGGGTGGGCTGATTCTGGGCCTTACCGAAGCGTATACCGCTGGCTATTTCTCATCTGAATACAAGGATGTTGTCGCATTCAGCCTGCTGATTTTGATCCTGTTATTCCGTCCCACCGGGATTCTCGGCAAGCCGGAGGTAGAAAAGGTATGAACCGAACCAGTTTTTTCAATGCCTTGATCGCCTCTGGCGTGCTGTTACTGCTAACCGGCTTCATGGTAGGCCTTCGGTTAGAGCAGGAGGGTACGGTACTCAGAGTCATCGGTGCGCCCGATACGGTGATCAATACGATTCTTGCCGGCGCCGTCTTCGTGTTCCTGTTCCAGCTGTTTCGTGCTCCCATTGCCGGACTTTGGCAGGGCGCTCGCGCACAACTGCCAGACGTTAGCCGTTTAAAGCCCGACCTCAGTGGTCATAGTAACCTGAAGCGCACATTGCTGTGTTTTCTGGTCGCCGGACTGATTGTCTGGCCCTTCTTTGCCTCCCGGGGCAGTGTGGACCTGGCGACCCTGACGCTGATTTACATCATGCTGGGACTGGGGCTCAACATTGTCGTCGGTCTTGCCGGTCTGCTGGATCTTGGTTACGTCGGCTTTTACGCCGTTGGCGCCTATAGCTATGCCCTGCTGAATCAGTACTTTGGCCTGGACTTCTGGAGCTGCCTGCTGATCGGTGGCGCCATGGCTGCGCTGTTCGGATTTATACTCGGCTTTCCGGTCCTGCGATTACGGGGAGATTACCTCGCCATCGTGACACTGGGCTTTGGTGAAATCATCAGGATACTGCTGAACAACTGGACGACAATTACCGGCGGCCCGAACGGCATCAGCCAGATCCCAAAACCCACTCTGTTTGGTCTTGAGTTCAGTCGGCGCGCTAAGGAAGAAGGTAACGTTCCCTTCCATGAATTCCTTGGTATCGACTACAGCAGCGGTTATAAGGTCATCTTCCTTTACCTACTGGCATTACTGCTGGTATTGATCACTGTATGGGTGATCAACCGGCTGCTGCGCATGCCCATCGGCCGTGCGTGGGAAGCGTTGCGTGAAGATGATATTGCTTGTCAGTCCCTTGGCTTAAATAAGACCGCAGTGAAGCTCTCGGCCTTTACCATTGGCGCAGCCTTTGCTGGATTTGCCGGCACTTTCTTTGCGGCCCGCCAGGGATTTATCAGTCCTGAGTCGTTTACCTTCATTGAGTCCGCCATCATCCTTGCGATCGTGGTACTGGGCGGCATGGGCTCCCAAGTCGGCATTATTCTGGCTGCCATTGTAATGACCATCCTTCCGGAACTGGCCCGTGAATTTAATGAATACCGCATGCTGATGTTCGGTCTGCTGATGATCCTGATGATGGCCTGGCGACCGCAGGGACTGCTGCCAATGAAGCGGCCTCATACCGCACTGAAGCGCAGCAAATCGTCATCATCGGATAATGCACCGGAAACGACCGGTCATGCCGACGCAGTCTGAGGAGTATGAGTCATGGCACAACACACCCTGCTAAACGCCTCAGACCTGACCATGCAATTTGGTGGTCTGCGGGCCGTTGACCGCGTATCCCTGTCCGTCAATCAAGGGGAAATTGTTTCCATCATCGGCCCGAACGGTGCAGGAAAAACGACGGTTTTTAACTGTCTGACCGGCTTTTACAAGCCAACAGCCGGCACCATTCATTTTAATGGTGAAGCCATTCACCAGCTGCCGGGGTTCAAAATTTCCCGCAAGGGCATTGTTCGGACATTTCAGCATGTCCGCCTGTTCCGCAACATGACGGCAATTGAAAACCTGATGGTTGCCCAGCATCGGCATCTTAATACCAGCCTGCTGGCAGGTTTGTTCAAAACACCAGACTATCGTCGTGCAGAGCAAGAGGCGATGGACAAAGCTGCGTGGTGGCTGGAACGCGTCAACCTGCTGGATCTGGCCAATCGCGATGCGGGAAACCTCGCCTATGGCCAGCAGCGTCGTCTGGAAATCGCCCGCTGTATGGTGACCAACCCAAGCCTTCTAATGCTGGATGAACCTGCAGCGGGCCTGAACCCCAGGGAAACGGATGAACTCGATCACCTGATCATGGAACTGAGAGATCAGCACAAGGTATCCGTCATGCTGATCGAACACGACATGAAACTGGTCATGGGTATTTCCGACCGGATATACGTCATCAACCAGGGCGCCCCACTGGCCAGTGGCACACCGGACGAAGTGCGCAACCATCCTGACGTCATTAAAGCCTACCTGGGAGAAGCCTGATGCTGCGTGTTGAGAATGTCACTACCTGCTATGGCAAAATCCAGGCGCTGGATGATGTTTCGATTCAGGTCAACCGTGGCGAGATCGTCACCCTGATCGGCGCCAATGGCGCCGGCAAAACCACCCTGCTGATGACAATCTGCGGTGATCCCAAAGCCAGCAAAGGACGAATCTTCTTCGAAGAGGAAGAGATTACGACAAAGACAACGGCTGAAATCATGCGCAGCGACATTGCCGTAGTTCCAGAGGGTCGCCGTATATTTTCCCGGTTAACCGTTGAAGAGAACCTGCATATGGGTGGTTTTTTCACCGAGAAGGATGACTTCAATGCCATGCTTGAGCATGTACTGGAACTCTTTCCACGCCTGAAAGAACGTTACCACCAGCGGGGTGGCACCATGTCCGGTGGTGAACAGCAGATGCTGGCCATTGGTCGAGCCCTGATGAGCAAACCCCGCCTTCTATTCCTGGATGAGCCGTCACTGGGGCTTGCCCCGATTGTGATCCAGCAGATTTTCGAGATCATTGAAAAACTGCGTGATGAAGGCATGACTATCTTTTTGGTGGAGCAGAATGCCAACCAGGCCCTGCGACTGGCAGACCGGGGTTATGTACTGGAAAATGGCCGGATCGTCATGGAAGACTCAGGACACAACCTGCTCATTAACGACGATGTTCAGCGAGCTTACCTGGGCGCTTAACGCGCTCAGGCTTCTTTTCGAATATAACAAAAAGTAATTAGTTTTCAATTTATTAATATTTTTAATTATCAATAGTTTCCGGTAAGGTCGGAATCATGGGTAAATGGCATTACCTTTCAAGAAAAGCAACAAACAACGGATTTCTGCAGTAACGACCCCGGTCAACAACTGCCCTTTTAGCGGCACCCTGTTTTAGAGTCGCACCTCACAACAACGTCACCAAACGACAACCTCATATTACAGACTGGAGTGACAAACAGTGAACAAGCGTAACCGCTTCTTGGCAGCCGGTTTTACGGCCCTTTTCTCTGGCGCTGGCAGGCTGCAATCCACAGGAGACCAACAGCTCAGCAGCAGCGACATCCGAGACCAGTGACAACACCAGTGCGCCTATCCGGGTGGGGATGTCCGGTGGCTATTACCCGTTCACTTTTGTTTCTCAGGATCAACTGCAGGGCTTCGAAGTGGATGTCTGGAATGAAATCGGCAAGCGTATGGATAAGCCAGTTGAATTCATTACGGCGCCTTTCTCCGGCCTGTTCGGCATGCTTGAAACCGGCAAAGTCGATACGATTTCCAACCAGATCACCATCACCGATGCACGACTAGAAAAGTATGGTTTCACTCAACCCTACGTCATTGATGGCGCGCAGCTGACCATCAACAGCGATGACAATACCATTGCCAGCCTTGAAGATCTCAAGGGCAAGAAAGTCGCCGTTAATCTGGGCTCCAACTACGAAACCATTATTCGTGAACAGGCAGTGAACCTGTTCGGTAACGAAACCGCTATCGATATCATCACTTACGACACCGGTATTGAACAGGAAGTCGCACTGGGTAGAATTGATGCTTTCGTCATGGATCGTTTGTCCGCTGCTGAACTGATCAAGAAATCAGGCCTGCCACTGAAACCGGCCGGTGCCCCTTTCGAAACCATCGAAAATGCCATGCCGTTTCTGAAAACCCCGGAAGCTGATGACCTGCGCAGCAAAGTGGATGAAACGATTGCCGGCATGCGTACCGACGGCACCCTGGCCGACATTTCTATCAAGTGGTTCGGCAGCGATATCACCAACCGGTCATAACCCGAGGAAACCAGCGCCAGTATCATGAGCAGTTTTGATTTTGATTACGCCCTGGGACTTGTCCCGATCATTCTGAAGTACCTGGATGTCACCCTGTGGATGGCGTCCAGCTCACTGATCGTAGCGCTCACGATTGCCGTGATGCTGGCACTGGTGCTGACGTTTCGCCCCAAGGGGCTGACTGCGCTCTGTGAACTGTTTATTTCTTTCTTCCGGGGTACCCCCCTGCTGGTTCAGCTGTTTCTGCTGTACTACGGTCTGCCCCAGCTATTCCCGGCCCTGAAAGGTATGACAGCCTTCCAGGCAGCGGTGATTGGATTGAACCTTCACTTTTCCGCTTATATGGCAGAAATTATCCGGGCCGCGATTCTCAGCGTTGATAAAAGTCAGCTGGAAGCTGCGCTCAGTACCGGCATGACACCACTGCAGGGCATGCGTCGTATTGTGCTGCCCCAGGCAGCCCGCATTGCCATTCCCGGATTGATGAACACGTTCATTGACCTGCTGAAAAGCACGTCACTCGCCTTCACCCTCGGTGTGGCGGAAATCATGGCAAAAGCCCAGATGGAAGCGGCCTCCAGCTTCCGCTTCTTTGAAAGCTACCTGATGCTCGCCCTGGTGTACTGGCTGTTGGTCCTGCTGTTTACCGCAGTCCAGAAAATGGCAGAACAACGGATGAATGAGGCGTACTGATGGCATTACTGGAAGCCAGCAACCTGCAAAAATCCTTTGCAGACAAGTCGATTCTGGCAGGCATTGACCTGCAGGTGGAAGAGGGTGAAATTGTCGTCATCCTGGGACCTTCCGGCAGCGGTAAATCAACGTTCCTGCGCTGCCTTAATCTGCTCGAAACACCGGATGCGGGCGTAATCACACTGGATGACGCCGTATTCAATGCCACCAAACCCACAAAATCCGCCACTCTGGCACTGCGTCGTAAGACAGCCTTTGTGTTTCAAAACTACGCGCTGTTTCGCAACAAAACAGCGCTGGAAAACATCACCGAAGCCCTGGTAGTGGTCAAAGGGCTTTCAAAGGAGTCTGCTCGGGAAAAAGGACTGGCCATCCTGAAACAGGTCGGCATGGAAGACTTCCAGAATGCCTGACCATCCTCGCTCTCCGGTGGCCAGCAGCAACGCATCGGCATTGGCCGGGCCATGGCGCTCGAGCCGGAGCTGCTGCTATTTGACGAACCCACTTCTGCGCTGGATCCCGAGCGGGTTGGAGAAATCCTGCACCTGATGAAGCGTCTTGCATCGGAGAATCAGAGCATGATCATTGTCACCCACGAAATACCGTTTGCCCGTGAAGTGGCGGACAGGGTGATATTCATTGATGAAGGCCGAATCATTGAATCCGGCCCTCCATCACAGGTACTGGATAACCCGAAAGATCCTCGTACACGGCAGTTCCTGAATCAGGTACTGCACTGAATATGTTCGCAACGGCACTGAAAAAGCCGGGGAGGACTCCCCGGCTTTTTCACATCCCAATAATGTGATCGATGCCAAATATCTGGCACTTTTTGCCAGCCTTCGCCCTTAACCGGGCTTTACAAGACCCATAAAACACGCTGACATAACTGTTGTCATTTTTACTTTAAAAATGTCATGATTCGCAGCGTTTCCCTAAATGATAATTTCTAAAATGAATAGGGAACCATCAGGAAATGGAACGACAGATAACCACAATAACACCTACTCGTTTATCTGTTGCCATCGCAGTCCATAAAGCAGTATGTGGGGTAGTTCATGGAGTTCTCTGTTTGCGTCACCGGTAAGCTTCGTTCCGGTTTCAAGGCAAAAGCGGTCCAGAAGGACTTCAGCGAGCTATTCAACGTAGCTGACAAAGACATCCTGAAAAATATCTTTTCAGCCACCTCTCCTGTGCTTATTCGCAAAGGACTCAACCTTCCGGAAGCAGAACAGTATCGCCAGAAACTCCATGATATCGGCATGGAAGCGATGATCATTGATGAAGAGGGGCAGCCTTTACAGAGAATTGCCGGCACTGCCGCAGGAGCCGCCTCCTCTGGCGCCAGTTCCGAAAACAGTAGCGAGTCATCTGTCGTTTTCTATGATGACGATGCCCAAGGTGAAGAAGGTCATACCACTGGCACGTTAAATATTGATGGCAGTTCAATCACGGCTGCATTTTCCTGGCTCTCCGATGGCTTCAGCCTGTTCAAAAGTGCACCGATGTTCTGGGTAGGGTGCACCTTTCTGTGGGGCATTGTGTCCATCATACTCCAGATCATCCCGATGATTGGAAGCCTCATATCCTCCATCTTCTCAGGTATCATGTACGCTTTTCTCATGCTGGCAGCCCACCGGGTTTCTCATGACGAAGAACTCTCTTTTGCAGCGGTCAAGGAAGATCTCAAGCCCAACATGATGCCTGTAGGTATCCTGAATATCCTCTACGGCATTATTGTGGCAGCCGTCGGTTTTGCGGCTTTCGGTATGGCTGGCGATAACTATATGATGGGTATTGGTATCACTGTGGTCGTCGTGATATTAGCGGGTATGGCGTTCTATTTTGCGCCAATGCTCATTGCGGTCAATCATCTTTCCATACCTGAAGCGTTGCAGCTGAGCCTCATGGCGTGCATAAAAAACATTTTGCCACTGATTCTCTTCGGCGTACTCGCGATTGTGCTTTCAATCATTGGCATGTTGCCATTGGGACTCGGTTTACTGATTGTGATGCCACTACTGGTACTAGCGACCTATCAGGCCTATAGCGAGATTTTTGTCAGCCAATAATCTCAGATGTACGTTGTTCAGGCTTACAGGGAGTATTGCAATGAGCCAGCAACAAGATCAGATGAGTGGCATGGAATGCTGCTTCCTCTGCGTATCATTAGGATCCATGCTAACCAGTTTTATACTATTAATAATGTCTTTATAAATGCAATTATGTAAACGGTCAAACATCAACCCATTACTACAGGAATATATCACTAAACCTCTCACCTTCTTTCTAAATCGGACTATCGCCTGCGCCAATCCCACCATCTTCTTTTCTTTTCAGGACGATCCACCACACCTTCTGGCTTAAGTCTTAATGTATCAATATCTTCATATATTGGTTGCTCGCTTTCATCATCATTTGGCAGATACATATTATTATGTAATGCAGTTATCATAGCGCCAGGGATAAGGCTTTCAGGTTTCCGCGGAACAGGCGGCGCTATTAAATTGCGATACTCACTTCCCGCTTCATTCTGTCCAGAGACTATTTTTTTAAGTTTGTGCTTCTTTAAAGCTTTAAGAACATTAAATGTGTAAATCCCTTTTCGCTTCTTACTTGCTCGGCGTTTTTTCATCGTTCTGGCGACAGCATGAGAAATAACTTTATTCCCCTCTAGCATGTAACGGTCATATTTTCCTCCAGGCACCCCCGTGTTATTAATTTGTATCTGCAGATGTCCGCCATGCAACATGAAATTCCTACGCATCCTAGCATCAAAATGAGATGCCTG
The DNA here is from genome assembly GCA_002084115.1 of Oceanospirillales bacterium LUC14_002_19_P2. Lineage (GTDB taxonomy): Bacteria > Pseudomonadota > Gammaproteobacteria > Pseudomonadales > Endozoicomonadaceae > Kistimonas. Next base: position 10,885 of record MUIA01000153.1, read on the forward strand.
TTTTTTCGCCATCATGATACTGGTTCTATCCTTGTTACTCTTACATCCTGTAAACTTATGCATATCCAGTGCTTCAAGAATCTCATCAATATCCTCTTGAAGCCGTGCAACATCATCAATAGAGGCTTTACTTCCTGCCTCTCTTATCTTTCTGGAAAGCTCATCAATCATTTTATCTACTTTCTGCTTCCAGGCATCAGCCTTATCGGGATCCGTCTTGTTGATTTCCTTATACGCTTCATTAATGATTCCACCCTCAACAGCTCCGCTCTCTTTAAGCGTGCTCAACGCCCTAAGATTCACTTGCCTTACAATTTTCCAGGTATTACCAACGCAACTCCAGAATCCATTCAGTGCTAACTGATTACAAGGCAATATAAACATAGTAGCGCTCAGATTGAGCTTGACGGCTAAGTTACTCCTTGTGGTTGGTAGCACCAATGTCCAATGATTTTCTCGAACATGCGTGCAGTCGTCAGCCTATGACGCTCTGTTAGAGCGCGCCGCCAAGCGAGGTAATGAGTCATATATTTCGTAGCCACG
>MUIA01000366.1 GCA_002084115.1 Oceanospirillales bacterium LUC14_002_19_P2
TTCGACGTACCATGTGACTTCTTGCGCGCCACTGATGCATGAAATCTACTAACATGCATGCGCACAATTCAGATCTTTGGTCAGTCACATTCGTGATTTCATGGCGGTTGGTCATTCTCCGCCTGTGTTCATATTTTGAATCTTCGCTGAATTATTACTAATTCAGGATATTTGTATGTTGCAGCGTGGCTTTGGTAGATAAAGCGGTGGAACCTCATACTGGTTTTGTTTTCTTTTATCATCCGCTTACGAACCCTGTAACAAATTTGGCGCCCAACGTCTAAGACAATCACAGGTTCTGTACGTAACTGTAAAGCTAGAGATGCAGTAACAGAAGCCGGAGATTTCGGCTTATCTGGTTCACTGAACATCTGTCCACGAGTAGTGTCTATTAAAGAAAATCGTACTTAAAACAGAGTACCTATAAGGATATGTAATATATCCGCCAGACCTATACAAATAGAGCCTCGTTCTCAATTATGTGAACTTTATGAAGTGAAGGTACTAAGATCGTTGTCGCCATCTAATTTCATGGAGTCTAATAAGACTGAAAAGAAAGCATCTATGGATGAAACTCCTCTCAATGGATTAGGTGTGAAAATAAACACAGAGGACTTGAACAAAGAAGAGAAAGAAACTGTTTTCAAAGGCCCCCGCGACTCTCAGGATCAGGGCATTGCCATTATTCACCAGGAACTAAACCTGATTGGTGAATTGTCTGTTGCAGAAAATATCTTCTTGGGCCGTGAGCCTGTCGGGCGCTTTGGTCATATCAACCGTCGCAAAATGTTGGCGGATACCGCTGCGTTGCTGCAGCGTCTTGATATGAGCCTTGATCCAACCACCCCTGTGGGCACGCTCAGTATCGGTGTGCAGCAGATGGTGGAGATTGCCCGTGCGCTTTCCATGGAATCCCGGGTCATCATCATGGATGAGCCGACCGATGCACTGACCGATACGGAAACGGAAAGTCTGTCAAAGTGATCCGTCAGTTGCGTGAAGAAGGGCGGGGGATTGTGTATATCTCCCACCGCCTGAAAGAGATTTTTGAAATCTGTGACGATGTCACCGTTCTGCGTGATGGTGAGTTTGTCTGCGAAGCACCGGTCAGTGACCTGACGGAAGACTTGATCATCGAAAAGATGGAAGGTCGGAGCATCACTGATCAGTTTCCGCGTCTCGTGTGCGATGCCGGTGATTGGGTACTGGAAGTCGAGAGTCTCAGCGGCCCCGGTCTGGACGATGTCCATTTTGGCGTGCGGGCCGGCGAGGTGCTCGGTATTTCCGGCCTGATGGGCGCGGGTCGTACAGAGCTGATGCGTACGCTGTTTGGCGCCAGACCGCATACGGAAGGCGTTATCCGAGTTGGCGGCGAAGCAGTGTCTATCCGTTGTCCGGCAGATGCGCTGGCACATGGCATTGTCTATGTCTCCGAGGATCGAAAAGGGGATGGGCTGGTGCTGGATCTGCCAGTCAGGGAAAACATGACGCTGTCGTCACTGGCGCAGTTTACCCGTCGATCGCGCCGACTGGATCTGAATGCCGAGATGGCCAGCGTGAGCGACTATATTCGCTCTTTCAATATCAAGACGCCGTCGTCCAGCCAGCTGATCCGCAATCTCAGTGGTGGTAATCAGCAGAAAGTAGCGATTGCCAAAGGGCTGTTGAATAACCCGCGGGTGCTGATTCTGGATGAGCCAACCCGCGGTGTGGATGTAGGTGCCCGTAAGGAAATCTACCAGCTGATCAATGAGTTCAAGCGCAAGGGCATGAGCATTATTGTTGTGTCGTCTGATTTGCCGGAAGTGCTGGGTATCAGCGACCGGATTCTGGTGATGCATAACGGCCGAATGACAGGTGAGTTTGATCACCATGAGGCCGACCAGGAAAAACTGATGCAGTGCGCCGTAGGCCGTCGCACGCAAGCGCTGTGAATGTCGAGAGAATTATGAGTAGTAAAACAATGTCGATGGCCGACCATCAGAAACCCCTGACAGTCCGGCTGCGTGAGCGTGTCTGCAGTCGGCAGTTCCTGTTTGATAACAAGTCCGTGATTGCCCTGCTGGTGTTCATGCTGGCCGTCTCGCTGTTTAGCCCCAGCTTTTTCACCGTAGATAACCTGCTGAATATCCTGCGACAGACGTCGGTTAACGCCATCATTGCTGTGGGTATGACCTTTGTCATTCTGACCAGTGGCATCGACCTTTCTGTGGGCTCTGTACTGGCACTGAGTGGTGCGGTTTGCGCCACGTTGATCGGGATGGACGTCAACATAGTGCTCGCGTTGACCGCAACGCTGGCGCTGGGTGCCATGCTGGGCTGTGGTAGTGGTCTGATCGTGGCCCGCGGTGGGGTTCAGCCGTTTATCGCTACCCTGGTAACCATGACCCTACTGCGTGGTGTGACCATGGTGTATACCGATGGCCGACCGATTTCAACCGGGTTCTCTGCTACCGCTGATGCGTTCTCCTGGTTGGGTACCGGGTATTTCCTGGGAATTCCGCTGCCCATTTACTTGTTGGTCATTGTCTTCGCTGTTGCGTGGTACGTGCTGAATCATACCCGCCTGGGCCGCTATGTATACGCCCTGGGTGGTAATGAAGAAGCGACCCGCTTATCTGGCATCAATCTCAACCGGATCAAGCTGGCGGTTTATGGTATCAGCGGTGCTTTGTCTGCATTAGCAGGCATTATTGTCACAGCGCGTCTCTCTTCTGCCCAGCCGACAGCGGGTGCCAGTTATGAGCTTGACGCCATTGCTGCGGTAGTACTCGGCGGTACCAGTCTGGCCGGTGGACGTGGTCGCATCATGGGGACGCTGGTGGGCGCATTGATCATCGGTATCCTCAACAATGCACTTAATATGCTAAATGTGTCGTCTTACTACCAGATGATCGCCAAGGCCGCTGTCATTCTGCTGGCCGTTCTGGTGGATACCCGGACCGGAAAAAAGGCGTAATGCACAATCATTGATATCTATTCCCGCCACTCAACCTGTGGTGGGATGTGTTTCTGAAGGCTATTCACTAGACGGAGGAGTACAGCCCTGGGCTGTTCTGGATACGATGAAAAAACTGTTATCTGTTGTTCTGGCATCGCTCTTTATCCTGGCTGGTTGTAATCAGCAGGACAGTGATAAGAATGCCTCTGCTGAATCTGCAGATCAGCCCAAGACCCTGGCGCTGCTAGTGTCGACCCTGAATAACCCGTTTTTTGTCACCTTGAAAGAAGGGGCGGAAAAGAAAGCGCAGGAACTGGGCTATCAACTGCTGGTGCTGGATTCACAGAATGATTCCAGCCGGGAAATGACCAATGTTGAAGACTTGCTGGTGAAGAACGTGGATCTGGTGTTGCTGAATCCCTTGGATTCCGATGCAGCGACCAGTGCCGTACGTTTGGCGAATAACCGTAATGTGCCCGTTATCACCCTTGATCGCGGTGCGACCGGCGGCAAGGTTGCATCCCATGTGGCGTCAGACAATACTGCCGGCGGTGAAATGGCTGGGCGCTATATCGTGGAGAAAATCGGCATTAACGGTAAAGTCATCCAGCTGGAAGGTATTCCCGGTACCTCCGCTGCCCGTGAACGTGGTCAGGGTTTTATGCAATCGCTCGGTGGTACGTCTGTTGAAGTGGTGGCCAGTCAGCCCGCAGACTTTGACCGGACCAAAGGTTTGAATGTGGCGGAAAACCTGCTGGAAGCCAATCCCGATGTAAAAGCAATCTTTGCCCAGAATGATGAAATGGCGTTGGGTGCGCTGCGTGCGGTGGAAGCACAGCAAATGGATGTCTTGGTCGTCGGTTTCGATGGCACCGAAGATGGTGTCCGGGCCGTGGCCAGCGGTGAAATGGCGGCAACGGTCGCTCAGCAGGCCGACATGATTGGTGAAGTGGCTGTCGCGACGGCAGACAAGGTGCTTCATGACAAGAATGTTAACGCCTACACCCCGGTTGAACTGCAACTGATTGCCAACTGATTGTCATTGATATCAGGCCGGCGACAGGCAGGATGTATTCCTGACAGACGCCGGCTTTTTTGTATTCAGGAAACGGAACAATGAGCAGCAAGAAAATTCTGGTCCTTGGCAGTGTGAATGCTGACCATCTGGTGCGTGTGCCGCGTTTGCCGAAGCCGGGTGAAACGGTAGCCGGAAAGGATTATGAAGTGATTCCCGGGGGTAAGGGCGCAAATCAGGCAGTGGCCTGCGCGCGGTTGGGTGGACAGACTGCCTTCATCGCCTGTGTCGGGGATGATGCCTTTGGCACGGAAATGATCCAGCGTTTTAAGGCGGATGGTATTGATACCCAGGCAGTGTGCCAGGTGGCTGATCAAATGACCGGTGTGGCGCTGATCTGTGTTGATAACCAGGCAGAAAACTGCATTGTGATTGCCCCTGGTGCCAATGCCAAGCTGAGAACCAGCCGGGTACAGGCACAGCACGGGCTAAGTTACCCCTGATGGTTGGTTGGCCTATACTCCCTGAACCATCCGGCTATCAGGGGATGACTGTTATGAATTTCAGGCTCTTTCAAAATTTCATTGATGCGATTTCGTTATTAACTGT